>JAUIBM010000054.1 GCA_030428345.1 Alphaproteobacteria bacterium
TCCCCTGCGTCGCCTTGCCGACGCCAGAAACAAGAACAGTTCCGCTAACGGAAGAGATCGACCCGATGAATGTGGTTCCAGGAAGCGCCTCTGCGGTGCATGTGCAGGGAGCCGATGACGGCGCAGCCATCACAGGCGCCGCCGGAAGCGAGCACATCAAGCCAATGGCGCAAATCGCCCGAACAGTCACCGACATAGAATCACCTTTTTTACGTCAGCGCGCGCCCCACGCAGCCATCACCCATTTCTGAGTTCCGATATTGGCTTTAGGTAAACCAATCCTCGCCATTGGCGCAAGCGCCGAATCGGCGCAGGGCCAAAAATCCGACCCGGCGTTGCCTGCCAGCAACAAAACACTACAGCGCACTCGTCATACTCTTTTGCAACAATTCGGTGACCACTTCGCCACAGTTCAATACATAATACATATGTATCAACGAAATTCAAATCAATGCATTTAAGAGCAAGAGTAAATCTGAAAAATTTTTGTATTTTGACTGAAAGCGCCGCGCTCCAGCAGGAAAAAAGACTGCCGCCCGGCGCCAGGTTCTGCGCTAGCCCGCACGCGCGCCATAAAATTACTACCTGTCGTAAAAACGACCAAACACGAGCATGATGCGTTGCACAAACTTCGCTGGGGCTCGATGCGCTAAGCCGTGCCGCTCACGGTTGCGTCATCGAACAGGCGGCGAGCGCCGGCCAGATCGCAGGGACGCCCCAGAAGGTAGCCCTGCCCCCGAGGCACGCCGAGCGTACGCAAGGTCTCCAGTTCCTGCTCGGTCTCGATTCCCTCCGCCACCAGTACACACCCGGTTTCGGCGGAGAAAAAGATCATGGCCGAAGCCAGGGCCCGGCGCGCGGGGTCGGAATCGACGGATCGGGTGATGTCCATATCCAGCTTGATCACATCGGGGTTCAACTCGACGATATGAGTCAATCCCGAATAACCCGCCCCCGCGTCGTCGATCGCCAGCTTGACGCCGGTGGCGCGAAGCGGCGCCAGGGCAGCTCTCAGCAAGGCATAATCGGCGACAGCCGCGTGCTCGGTGATCTCAAGGACGACCCTGCGCGAATCGACGCCGGTAAACAGCGGCTGCAAGACGCCTGACAGCACGGTTTGCGGCGACGCATTTACGGAAAGGAACACAGACTCTGGCAAATGAGGCAGCGCGGCGAGCGCCTTGCGCAGCACCGCCACCTCCAACTCGGCCTGCAAACCGACGGAAGCTGCCTCGCCGAACCATAGGTTGGGTGCATGATAGGGTTGCCCGCCAAAGCGGCACAGCGCCTCGAAGCCCTGTGGACGGCGCGTGCGAACATCCCAGATCGGCTGGTAGACAATGTCGAACTCACCATTGTCGATGACGTCCTGGATGCGCTTTCGCTGCTTCCTGTCGCCGGCTTCGCGCTCCTCCTTGCTGATGATCTGCCGGGTCGCCATCTCGGCGATCACCCGCATGACATTCAGATCGCGTTCGTTCAGAGACTTGTTCGCCTTCCGGCTCAGGCAGCAGAACATGCCGAACACCGATCCGTCGCCGCGGCGCAGCGGAATGCTCATATGCGCACCGATCGGAAGGGCGCCGGTTATCGGCAAGGCGCGCGCGATGTCATGGTCGGCGGCGTCGTTCATCAGTTGCGGCAATCGGCCCTCGATGATGTGCGGGCAGTACACCGTATCGAGCGGCACGCGCGCTCCCGGATGGATCATATGCTCGAGACCGGGTGCGTCGACATGCAGGAACAAGGAACTGTCCCCGACGATCTGGGACACATAGGCCACGTCCATTTCCAGATGCTGGCGCACGGTCCTGACTGCCAGATCGACGATTTCCGGCGAAGCGTCGGTCGCTACTTCAGATAATACCCGGCCTAGCACAAAGCACCTCTCAAACCACCTTCCCCAGCGCCATCACCTGAGCGTGACGCAGGGAGAGGCAGAAATAATTCGCCACTCCTAAGAATGCATGAACACGCCCGCCGGCTTTTCCTGAGGGTTTCTGAGGCGCCAGCGGCGGGGTCGCACATGGCTTCTGCGGCTTTATTTCCCGGTCCAGTTCGGACGGCGCTTCTCGTTGAATGCGGCGATGCCCTCCGCGGCGTCCTGCGTCATCGAGGCGACGGCGATCTGGCTTTCGGCAAAGCTCGCGGCCTGGCTGAAATCCATGTCGGCTATCGCAGCCATGGCGTATTTGCCGCGGCGTATCGCCGTCGGAGACTTGTCGACGATCCGGGCAAGCAGCCACTCGGTTCTTTCATCCAGTTCCGCCGCAGGCGCCACATAGTTCACCAGACGCATCCGCTCGGCGGCGAGTGCGTCGACCGGTTCGCCGCACAGGCACAATTCCGCAAGATCGCGCGGCGCGATCAGCGATTGCAGCACCGCCAGCACCTGCATGGGAAAAACGCCGACCTTGACCTCCGGCAATCCGAACAGCGCATGATCGGCGGCAATCGCCATGTCGCACATCGCCAGAAGGCCCATGCCGCCGGCCATGCAGGTTCCATTGACCCGCGCCACCAGCGGCAGGCGGCATGCATGGGCCGCGCGAAGCAGATTGGCGAAAGGCAAGGTGGGTTCGGCGAAGTCGCGGCCGAAGGCGCCTGCCCCGCCCGACAGATCCATGCCGGCGCAAAACGCCTTGTCGCCGGAGCCCGTCACGACGATCGCGCGAATGTCGGCGTCGCCGGGCGCCTGCTCGATGGCCTGGCGAATGCCGTCGACGACGGCGGCATTCATGGAATTGCGCTTCTGCGGGCGGTTGATGGTGATCCACAATGCGTGGCCCCGTTTCGCCAGCAGGATATCGCCTGTCTCGCTCATTCGCCTTGCTCCCCTCCCCGGCCGTCCTCCGGCGGTCGGTGGCGGCAAGGGACAGGTTTATCCGGCGTTCGCGAGCGAGGCAATGTAGCCGCGCCATCCGCCAAATCCGGTGACATCGCGCGCGCCGTCCAGCGCCAGGCTCTCGGCCAGGAAGCCCTGGACCAGCGAGCCATCCTCCAGCTGGATCCGGCCGATCCCCAGCGGGGCGGGAATCGCCGCGACGAAGGAAGCGAAATGGGCCGGGGCGAGCGACCAGACCTCCACCCCGACGGCCCCGCCTCCCTCGCCGACACGCATCATCCCCGGCTTTGGCGGCACGGTGCCCGGCAGGGCGAACAGCTTGTAGGTTGCGGCGGTGCGGGTCCTGGCGACCATGCGCGCATCGCGCGAGGTCAGTTCGTGGTTGAGCGGCATGCCGGACAGATGCGCGCCGACGACGACAATGTCGATCCAGTCCGAAGCCGCCTTGCCGCTTGCCGGAGCCAACGGCTCCTCGCCAAGCAATGCAGCGGCGAAATCGGCGAGCACGCGGTCCGCGCCCCCCGGCGCCAGCAGCGTTATGCCAAAAGGCTTGCCGTCGGTGCGCCTGTCCATCGGAATGGCGAGCCCGCACATGTCCAGCAGGTTGACGAAATTGGTATAGGTGCCGAACCGCGAGTTCGGGCCGATCGGATCGGCCTCAAGGTCCGCGCGGGTGTAGATCGTGGGCATGGTCGGCACGCACAGCATGTCGACGCCTCCCAGCAGCGCCTCGGCGTCGCGCTTCAACGCCTGCAGCTTGTAGAAGCCCTTGAAGGCGTCCACCGCGCTCAGGGATCTGGCACCGCCGATGATCTTGCGGGTCACCGGGTGCAGCGCCTCCTCATGGTCGACCATGAAGTCGGAGATCGCCGCCAGGCGTTCGGCGACCCACGCGCCTTCGTACAGCATTTCGGCGACGGCATAGAGCGGGCCGAAATCGACCTCGACAACGCTGGCTCCGGTCGCCTTAACCCTTTCGACCGCCTTCTCGAACGATTGCCGCTGAACGTCGTCACCGAAGAACCGGATCGAACCGCCGGAGGGAATCGCGATCCTGGGCGCATTGCCGCTCGCCGGGACGCGCACCGCACGCTCGCGCGAATAGGGGTCCGTGGGATCGAAAAACGCGGCGACATCGAAGACCGACCAGGCATCGGCGACATTGAGCGCGAAGATGGAGATGCAATCGAGCGTGCGGCAGGCCGGCACGACGCCGGAAGTCGACAATGCGCCGAGCGAGGGCTTGAGGCCGACAATGCCGTTCAGCGCCGCCGGCACGCGACCCGAACCCGCGGTGTCGGTTCCCAGCGCGAAGGTGACGATCTGCCTTGCCGTGGCGACCGCGGAACCGGAAGAGGAGCCGCCCGGCACCAGTTCCGGGTCGAGCGCGTTGCGCGGCACCGGCCACGGCGTGCGCACCCCGACAAGACCGGTCGCGAACTGGTCGAGATTGGTCTTGCCGACGAAAATCGCCCCTGCCTCCTTCAACGCGGCGACCACCGGCGCGTCAGCGTCCGGCACATAGGCGAATTCGGCGCAGGCGGCGGTGGTCGGCACGCCGGCGACGTCTATATTGTCCTTAACCGCAAAAGGAATGCCCCAAAGCGGCCTGGAGACGGGATCGAACTTGCCGAGCGCCGCCGCTGCGGCACGCATGGCTTGCGCCGGCTCCAGATGGATGAATATCCCCGGATCCGCCGCCGCCTCCAGCCGCGCCAGCAAGAGGTCGACGACGGCGTCGGGGTCCATTCCCGCCGCATAGGCCGCGTGAAGTCGGGGGATGGTGAATTCCAGGTCCTGCATGGTTTTTCTCGACTTTCAGAAATCAGGATGCGGTATTGCCTCGATCAGCGCCCTTGTATAGGCGTGCGAAGGGTTGGTCAGGACTTTCTCGCATTCGCCCTGCTCGACGATCTCCCCGCCCTTCATGACGATCACCCTGTCGCAGAGCAATCGAACGACGCTGAGATCATGCGAAACGAAGAGGTAGCTCATGGCGAGTCTGGCCTTGAGATCGACGAGTAGATTGAGCACCACCGCCTGCACCGAAACATCGAGCGCCGCGGTCGGTTCGTCCAGCACCAGCAATTCGGGGTCGACC
The DNA here is from genome assembly GCA_030428345.1 of Alphaproteobacteria bacterium. GTDB lineage: Bacteria > Pseudomonadota > Alphaproteobacteria > Rhizobiales > Rhizobiaceae > BOKV01. The sequence continues at coordinate 4,947 of JAUIBM010000054.1, forward strand.
GCGATGGCGCGGGCGATGCCGACTCGGGCCTTCTGGCCGCCTGAGAGCTGGTGCGGAAACCGGTCGAGCAGGTGCTGAGGCAGGCCGACGAGAGCCGCCAGTTCCTCGACCCGCGCATTGACGGCGCGCGCGCCGCGCTGGCTTCCCAGGCGCATCAGCGGATCGGCGATCGAACGGCGGGCCGTGAAGCGCGGATTGAGGCAGTCGGTCGGGTCCTGAAACACCATCTGCAGTTTCGAGCGGTATTGCGAGGAGGCGAATTTTCGGGCCGGGGTCGCCCCGATATCGACGCCGGCGAAGCGGATCGATCCGGCGGTCGAATCCAGCAGCCGCATCACCATCGCAGAGGTGGTGGACTTGCCGCAGCCTGATTCCCCGACCAGGCCGACGCTCTCTCCGCGCCGTACCATGAAGGAGATGCCGCCCACCGCCCTGAAGGTCGCGGCCGCCTCGCCCGGCTTCGGCGTGGCGGCGGATTTCATCGGGTATTCCTTGACCAGATTTTCGACCTCGAGCAGCGGCTCGCCCGGAGGCGGGGCTATCGGGGCGGCAGGCGCGTCGAGGTCCTCGGGCAGGAGATCGCGTATCGCCGCCGAACCATGCGGCGTCGCCCGGATCAGCTTGCGCGTATAGGCATGTTGGGGATCGCGGAACAGGGCGCGCGCGGGCGCCGATTCGACAACCTCGCCATCCTTCATGACGATCAGATGATCGCAATAGGCGGCGGCCAGGCCAAGGTCATGGGTGATCAGCACCGTCGCCATGTTCCGTTCGCGCACCAGATCGGCCATCAGGTCCATGACCGCCTTTTGCGTGGTGACGTCGAGGCCGGTGGTCGGCTCGTCGGCGATCATCAATTGCGGCTTGCAGGCCAGCGCCAGGGCGATGACGATGCGCTGGCACATGCCGCCGGACAATTCGAAGGGATAGGCGTGATAGCGCTCCTCCGGATTGTTGATGCGCACCTGGCGCAAGACGTCGATGGCCTTTTCCTTTGCGTCGCCTTGCGTCGCCTGCAGATGCTGCAGCAGCACGTCCTCGATCTGGCGGCCGACCTTGCGGATCGGATTGAGCGCGGCGCGCGGGTTCTGGAAAACCATCGAGATTTCCCGGCCGCGCAGATCACGCATCTGCGCCTCGGTGGCGGCGCCGATATCGATGCCGCCGAACTCGATATGGCCGCCGGCAATGAAGCCCGCCGCGTCGAGAATGCGCATCAGGGCGTAGGAAGTAACGGATTTTCCCGAACCCGATTCGCCGACAATGCCGAGCGTCTTGCCCTTCATCAGCGAGAAAGAAACGCCGCGCACCGCATGGACCACGCCATTGCGGGTCTTGAAATCGACCGACAGATCGCTGACTTCGACAAATGCGTTCATGACCGTTCGCCTATGTCCGCTGCCGGGGATCGACAATGTCGCGCAGACCGTCGCCCAGCATGTTGAAGGTGAAGACGGCGATCATCAGCGCCGCTCCGGGGAACAATGCCAGCCACCACTCGCCCGAGACGATGAAGCGCGCGCCCTCGGCGACCATGATGCCCCATTCGGGCGTGGGCGGGCTGACGCCCAGGCCGATGAAGGACAGGCCGGCGGCGTTGAGTATGGCCCAGCCCAGATTGAGCGAAATCTGCACCATCATCGGCGGCAGGGCATTGGGGAATATCTGCGTCGCCAGGATGCGCAGATCGGAATTGCCGGAGAGCTTTGCGGCCAGCACGAAGCCGGCCTCGCGGCGGACATTGACCTCGGCGCGCGAGACCCTGGCGTAGAAGGGCAGGTTCACGATCGCGGTCGCGTACACGATGTTGACGACCGAATTGCCGAGCGCGGCGACGATCCCCATGGCGAGCACAAACAGCGGGAAAGCCATGATCGTGTCGATGAACCGCCCGGCAATGCGATCCGTCCAGCCGCCGTAATAGCCCGACAGCGAGCCGAGAATCGAGCCCAGCACAAAGGACAGCGCAACGGCGGAGACGGCAATCATCAGATCGAGGCCGGTCGCGGCGAGGACCCGCGAAAACACGTCGCGGCCCAGATCGTCCGTGCCGAACCAGTGCTGCGCCGATGGCGGTTGCAAGGCGGCCGAAACATCGCTCTGCAGCGGATCGTAGGGCGCGATCAACGGCCCGAGAAAGGCGGCGATGACGATGATGACGAAAAGGACGAAGGCAATCATCGTCATGGGGTTGGAGCGCAGCACATAGCCGATATGGGCGAGCGCGCCGCCTGTGCGCGGCCGGGCCGCCGGCGCGGAAGCGGGAACTGCGGGCTCCAGGGCGGGCAAGGGCTGGTTCATGACGGTCCCTTCAGGTTCATGGCCTTGCGGATTTTCGGCTTCGGAAGCGAGGTCTTGCAGTTCGGCGCGCTCAGTCATCGAAGCCGACCCGCGGATCGATGAGCGTGTAGGAAATGTCGATCAACAGATTGACGGCGACGAACAGGATCGCCATCGCCAGGACGAAGCCCTGAACCGCGGCATAGTCGGAGACGACGAGCGCCTCCACCGCGTAGGAGCCGATGCCCGGCCAGGCGAAGACCTTCTCGACCAGGACATTCGCCCCGAGCATGAAGGAAAACACCATGCCGAGCGTCGTGATTACCGGCAGCAGCGCATTGCGGAATGCATAGGCGAAAAGCACCTTCTGGCGCGCCAGTCCGGCGGCCCGCGCGGTGCGGATGAAATCGGCGGACAATACCTGAAGCATCGCGCCCCGCGTCATCCGGGCAAGCGGCGCCAGCGTGAACAGGGCCAGGGTGATTGCGGGCAGGAGAATTTGCGTGAAGGCCGCCCAGGCGGTCTCCGGGTCGCCGTCGGCCAGGGCGTCGATGACGAAAAACCCGGTCACGGCGGGCGGGGGGAAATGCGCGAAATCGAGCCGGCCGAGCGGCGCCGGTGCAACGCCGAACTGGTAGTAGAACACATAGACCAGCGCCAGACCGGTGAAGAACACCGGCAGGGAGACGCCGGCGGTGACGAAGGCCCGGCACAGGTGATCGATCCAGGTTCCCGGCCGCGTCGCCGCCAGCACGCCCAGCGGAATGGCGATGCCGAGCGCGAGAACGAGCGCGGTCAGCGTCAACTCCAGCGAGGCCGGCAGCCGGCTGGCGATGTCGGAAACGACAGGCTGGCCCGTCGAGATGGAATCGCCCAGATTGCCGGTCGCCAGATCGCGCATGTAGAGCATGAACTGGACGGGCAAGGGCTTGTCGAGGCCGAGGGCGACGCGGATCTGCTGGATCGACTTGGCGTCGGCGGCCGGCCCCGCGAAATAGGCAGCCGGATCGCCCGGCAGGGCGCGCGTCAGGATGAAGGTGACGACGATCACGCCGAACAGGGTCGGTATCGCCTGCGCAAGGCGCTTGACGGCAATGCGGAGTTTCGACTGGCTCACGGCATGATCCTTCCTGGCGAACGGAAACCGGCACGGGCTGAACGAAGCAGGCGCAGGGTGCGGCGGCGGGCGCGGATCATGCTCCCGCCGCCGACAGGTCAGGCCTTGGACAGTTTGCTGGCGACGATCTGGCGGTGGAACCAGAACTCGTAGCCTTCGACATTGGGCTGCATGGCCGAATTGAGCACCGGCTGCCAAAGCGGAATGCGCGGAACGTCGTCGATGGCGATCTCGATCAGGCGGCGAATCTTCGGCGCATATTCCGGATTGTCGGTGTCCATGTGCAGCACCTCGCCGACAATGGCCTCGACTTCCGGATTGGCGTAGTTCGAGGAATTGAACAGATGCCCTTCCTCATATGCCCAGAAGAAGTAGTAGCCTGGATAGTTCAGCCAGCCGCCGAAATCGTCCATGTGCATTTCCAGGCGCTTCTCGATGGAGGCGGCGGTGCGCCAGTTGGCGCCGGGAATCTTCTCGATGGTGGTGGTGACGCCGATCTTGGCGAGGCTTTCCTGGATCAGCAGGGCCGCCGGCTCCATCCAGGTAACCTGGTCGAGGCTGATGTAGAACGGCACCTTGAAGCCATCGGCGTAGCCGGCCTCGGCGAGCAGGGCCTTGGCCTTTTCCAGATCGGTCGCGTAGGGAAAGGGCTTGGGCCAGGCGATGGAATCGTCGACCGGCCCGCCCCACATCGGCACGCCGAGCGAATAGGCGGCGGTCTTGTACATGTCCTCATAGGGCATGGCATAGGCCATGGCCTGCCGCACGCGCTTGTCCTTGAACGGCTCGAAAGACAGGTTGCAGCACACCACGTGCATGCAGTTCTCGATCGGGGTGGAGACCACCTTGAGCTTGCCGGCCTCGCCCAGTTCCTTCGCGTCCTTGGGGGAAACGTCGAAGGCCATGTCGATGTCGCCGCGCTCGACCAGCGCGCGCCGCGTGGAAGGCGAGGGAATCTCGCGCATGATGACGCGTTCGACGCCCGGCAGTTTGCCGCCGGTCCACTTGTCGTTGCGCTTGTAGACCAGTTGCTGGCCAGGATCCCAGCGCTCGACCACGAAGGCGCCGCTGCCGGCGGTATTGCGATGCAGATACTCGGTCGCCCAGGGATCGTCCGTCGTGGCATGCGCCAGCGCCACCTTGGAATTGATGATGAACGGCACCGGCACGGCAAGGTCCGGCAGGGTCAGCTTGGAATATTCAAGCAGGTGCAGCTTGAAGGTCTTGTCGTCGACGACCTCGAACTGCTCGGGCTTCTCGATCAGGCCCGCCTTCATCTGCGTGGTCGGAAACCCGCCCAGCGTGACGGCGCGGTCCAGCGACCATTTCACGTCCGTGGCGGTAATCGGCGAGCCATCGGCGAACACCGCATCCGCCTTCAGCTTGAAGACGATCGCCTTGTTGTCGTCGACGAACTCCCAGCTTTCGGCGATGCGTGGCTCGATGACCGAGGAATCATAGCTGAGGGAGCCGTCCGGCATGGTCTTGGAGCCGAACGACACCAGCTGGTCATAGGCATTGACCGCGACCTGGTAGCTGGGGCGGTTGGTGCCCTTGCGATGCAGGTCAAGCGAGTTGATGGTCGTGCCGAGCGCGATGACGGCGCTCGCGCCCTTGGCATTTGCCGGCAGGATGTGTGTCAGCGGCAGAACGCCTGCGGCGGCGACAGCGCTGGCGGATTTCAGGAATGTCCGACGGTCCATGATGCATCTCCGGTTATGCTGCGTTGCAGCGATGTTGCATACAAGATTGCATGCAAACTAGGAAAGCATGTTCCGTGCCAACTGCGAATTCCCGCTAAACAGCTGAAATTGCTTCTGTCAGAGATTGCCTGTTTTTTCAGCGCGACCTTTCTACGATGTCAACGGCGGAGCAAAAACCGGCCATTGGGCGGCGCAAAACCAGGCCACTGGCGCTGCTGCGAGCGGGGAACGTCGGGAGGGCGTAGCCCGACCAGA
>JAUIBM010000631.1 GCA_030428345.1 Alphaproteobacteria bacterium
CGCCGGGGCGACGCTGTTCCTGGTGCCGGTCATGGTCTTCACCATCCTGCTGCGCAAGCACCTGCTGCGCGGGATCACCTTCGGAGCGGTGCGCAAATGAGCGGATTTGTCGGCGGATTGATGCGCTTGCGGCGCGGCCCCTGGGAGATCGTGGCGACCGTCCTGATAGCGCTGGGCGTCTTCATGCTGATGCAGCCCTTCCTGCTTGCGGCCTACACCTATTCGTTCATCGTCACGCTGGCGGGAACCGTGATGTTCATCGTCGTAAGCCATTTCCCGGAGTAGCCTCGTGGCAGAAATCGTCATTCGAAATCTGCGCAAGGAATTCGGCGCCTTCGTCGCGGTGCAGGAGTCCAGCTTCACCGTCGCCGACGGGGAGTTCTTCATGCTCCTCGGCCCGTCGGGTTGCGGCAAGACGACGACCTTGCGCATGATCGCGGGGCTTGAACTGCCGACATCGGGGCAGATCCTGCTCGACGGCAAGGATGTCGCCCAGATGCGCGCCAGGGACCGAGACATCGCCTTCGTCTTCCAGATGTTCGCGCTCTACCCGCACATGAACGTTCGGCGGAACATTTCCTATCCGCTGATCAGCCAGGGCATGGGCCGCCGCGATGTGCGCCGAAAGGTGGACGAGGTCGCGCGCATCCTTGGCATCGAAGACATCATTGAGCGTCCGGTCGGCGGCCTGTCGAGCGGCGATCGCCAGCGCGTCGCGCTTGGGCGCGCCATCGTGCGCGAGCCCAAGGCCTTCCTGATGGACGAGCCCCTGGGCGCGCTCGACGCGGAATTCCGCGAGCGCATGGCCGAGGAATTGCGGGCCCTGCACGACCGCATGGGCGCCACCACCGTCTATGTGACCCACGACCAGCTCGAAGCCATGCAGATGGGCGACAAGATCGTGGTGATGAACCACGGCGTCGTCGAGCAATGGGGCACGCCGCAGGAGATCTACGACCGTCCGGCGACCATGTTCGTCGCCGATTTCATCGGCTCGCCGCCGATGAACTTCCTGCATTTCGAGGCGACGCTTCCGGCCGGCGGCGACCGTGTCCGCCTTTCCGGCGTCGATGTGCCGGTCCCCCGCATCAGGGAAGGCGTGAGCAGCCGCAAGCTCGCCTTGGGCGTGCGACCGGAGCATGTCCGCCTCGTCGACGAGGGCGCCTATCGCGGCGAGGTCGTCGCCACCGAATATCTCGGCACGACCCAGATCGTCACGCTGCGCACCTCCAACGGCATTGTGAAGGCCCGCGCGCCGTCGGCGCAGCCGGTTCGCCTCGGCGAGACGCCTTCGCTTTCCTTCAACACCGCGACGCTTTCCCTCTTCGATGTCGACTCCGGGCGCGCCCTCGACGTCGACAGGACCGCCGCGCGCGCGTCCGCGTTGCAGGAGGCGTCCAATGGCTGAAATCGTTCTCACCGGCGTTTCCAAGGCCTTCGGCGCCAACAGGGCGGTCAGCGACGTGTCGATGACCATTCCCGATGGCGCGTTTGTCGTGCTGCTCGGCCCGACCGGGGCCGGCAAGACGACGACGCTGCGGCTGATCGCCGGTCTTGAGACCCCGGACGCCGGAGACATCGCCATCGCCGGGCGCAGCGTCATGCGCGATACGCCCGCCGAACGCAATGTCGCGATGGTGTTCCAGCAATATTCGCTCTACCCGCATCTCACGGTGCGTGAGAACCTTGCTTTCCCGCTGAAATCGCCGCTCATCAACGCGCCGGCCGACGAGATCGAGCGCCGCATCGCCGAGGTCGGAGCGGTCCTGCAGATCAGCCACAAGCTCGACAACCGCGCCACCGCCCTGTCGGGCGGCGAGATGCAGCGGGTCGCCATTGGCCGCGCGCTCGTCCGCAAGCCGCAACTCTTCCTGATGGACGAGCCGCTCAGCTCGCTCGACGCCAAGCTGCGCGCCGACATGCGCGTCGAACTGAAGCGCATCCAGGCGGATCTCGGCGCCACGCTGCTTTATGTGACGCACGATCAGGTGGAGGCGATGACGATGGCGACCCATGTCGGCGTCCTTGACCAGGGACGGC
>JAUIBM010000632.1 GCA_030428345.1 Alphaproteobacteria bacterium
ATGGAAATGCCGCCGGTCTCGTCGATGAACAGCGGAATCTTGCTGAACTGCTGGGCGCAGGCGGCAAGTCCCTCGAATTCATGCTCGCTGATCTCGCCGCGCCGGATCTTCGAGGACGAGATTTCCGCCTGCTCGGAGATGATGCGTGTGGCGAGCTGCTCGGCATTCATTTCCAGGCTGAAAAACCCGACAACCCCGCCTTCCAGTGAACTTGGCGAGCCGTCGGCATGCGTGCCCGGCACATGAGCGTGCGCGATGTTGAAGGCGATATTGGTCGCCAGCGAGGTCTTGCCCATGCCCGGTCGGCCGGCCAGGACAATAAGGTCGGAGCGCTGCAGGCCGCCCATGCGCCCGTCCAGCGCGTGGATCCCGGTCGCCACGCCCGACAGGCCGCCATCGCGCTGATAGGCCTCGCTCGCCATGTCGATGGCGTTGTTGATGGCCGAGGCGAAATCATGGAAGCCGCCGTCATACTGGCCGGTTTCCGCCAGTTCGAAGAGCCGGCGCTCCGCGTCCTCGATCTGCGAGGCGGGCGGCATGTCCACCGGCGCGTCATAGGCGATGTTGACCATGTCCTCGCCAATCGTGATCAGCTGACGGCGGATGAACAGGTCATAGATCGAACGGCCGTAATCCTCGGCATTGATGATCGTCGTCGCCTCGGCGGCGAGCCTCGCCAGATACTGCGCGACGGTCAGATCGCCGACCTTCTCCTCCGCCGGAAGAAACGTCTTGATCGTTACCGGATTGGCGCGCTTGGCCGCCCGGATCATGTCGCTGGCGACCTTGTAGATCTGGCGGTGCAGCGGCTCCTGGAAGTGGTCCGGCTTGAGGAAATCCGATACGCGGTAATAGGCGTCGTTGTTGACGAGGATCGCGCCCAGCAGCGCCTGCTCCGCCTCGATGTTGTGCGGCGCGACGCGATAGGCGTAGTCGTTCTGCTCGTATTTTTTCGCCACGCCCGCCAATGTCGAATCCCCCGTCGGTCTCTTCGGTTGCGATCCCACTTATGAGCCGCCACGGCAAGGCAGTTGACCCGGCAAACGGGCCTGCATCTGCTCTTGCCTCGATATCCACAGCGCAGCGCCCTGACATTGGCATGAATGCCGGTGCCGGGCGTATTCTGGCTTGCGCGCGATGAATATCTGTGAGCCGTCATGATAGCCTGATTCCTTCGTCCGCCGAGCCAATTCTTCGCGGCGGGATACGAAAGCCCTCCGTTGGGGAAATCGGCATGAGTTCGCATATCCGCGCAAGGCGCTCCCGATCGAAGTTCGCCAGCCCGACGCGGCAGCGCCTTGCGCGTGGCGTCAAAAGACTCGATGAAATTCCATGGTCTCAATATGAGGTTTCGATTCCGCCGTCGCACGAACGCCAATCAAGAGAACGATTTCACGCTGCATGACGAAAGCATTTGAGCGCCTTGACGTCGCAGTCCGCGGTCAGCTCCCGGACAGAATTCCAGTAAGCGTCTGGTTTCATTTCGGCTCGGAACATCTTTCACCCGAAACGGTCGCGCAGTTGCACCTCAGTTATTTTCGAACCTACCGCTGGGACTTCCTCAAGGTAATGTTCGACTATCGCTTGGAACTCCCCGACCGGATCGACGACCGGCGCGAACTGGACGTCGATCTGCTGCATTCCCAAACCCGGTGGAGCGCTCCTTTCGAGCGACAGTTCGCTTGCCTGCAAATCCTGCACGGGGAGTTGGGCGGCGAGGCGCCGATCATCGAAACGGTCTACAGTCCCTGGATGTATCTGCTGCGGCATGTCGGATACGATAAGGCTCACGCCTGGCTGGAAAGGCGAGACACAGGTGCTGCAGATGGACCTCGCCGGATTTGCCGTCTCAGCCGGGTCGGCCTGTTCGAGCGGCAAGGTGAAAACGAGCCGCGTGCTGAAAGCGATGGGGTTTGACGAGGCCGGGGCGGCCTGTGCCATCCGGGTCTCGCTTGGCCCGCAGACGACGGAAGACGAGGTGCGCCGCTTTGCCGAAAGCTGGCGCGCCGCAAGAGACAGACACCGCGCCCGGGCGG
>JAUIBM010000055.1 GCA_030428345.1 Alphaproteobacteria bacterium
ACCGCACCGACATGCCCAGGATAGTAGACCGGAATGTGCTTGTAGACGGCCGCCTTGCCGAGGCTCATGAAGAAGCCGAGGCCGAACAGCATGATGATGAAGGGCCAGAAGTCCAGTTCGGTCGAGAAGGCGATCGGGCCGTCCTTACCCTGTACGACGTAATCTGTCGGCGGATAGGACAGCATGAACAGGAAGATCAGGCTGAAGCCGAAGGTCCAGTACATCACCGTCCGCGCGCCGAACCGGTCCGACAGCACGCCGCCATAGGCGCGGAACACGCTGGCCGCGAGGCTGAACGCCGCCGCCGCCATGCCGGCGAGCGAGAGGCCGATGCCGGCATAGACGCTTTGCAGCGCGATGGTGCGCGAGCGGCGTGCGATCTGCAGCGCCGGCACGATGCGGTCGAGCCGGTCGACCAGCAGCACCATGTCCGCCGCCTCCGCCGAGGCGCTGGCGCCGCGCGCGCCCATGGCGACGCCCAGATCGGCGGCCGCCAGCGCCGGGGCGTCGTTGACGCCGTCGCCCACCATCATCACCGGCCCGTATTTGCGTTCCGACAGGATGACGAGAACCTTCTGGTCGGGGGTCAGCCCGGAGCGCACCGCGTCGAGTTTCAGTCCGGCGGCGATCTTCTGCGCCACATCCCTTCGATCGCCCGTGGCTAGCACCACGCGCTCGACGCCCAATTGGCGCAGCGAGGCGATCATTTCCGCCGTGCCGGTGCGCAATTCGTCGGCAAGGATCAGCGTGCCGGCAAGCCGGCCGTCGATCGCCACGGCGACGCTGACCGTCCCGGCCGCCGCTCTGTCCCTTGCATGCGTCGCAAGGCCGAGCTTGCCGGCGACGAAACCGCGCCCGCCAACCACCACCTGGCTGCCGGCGACGACGCCCTCCATTCCCTCGCCGGGCGTCTCGGTCACGTGATCCGGCACGGCGAGCGCCAGCCCCTTGCGGCGCGCCTCGGCCACCACCGATTGCGCGATGGTGTGTTGCGAGGCCTGCTCCAGCGAGGCGGCGACGCGCAGCAGGTCGTCGAGTTGCATGGCGGAGTCGAAACCGGTGAGGCGCGGCTCGCCCACGGTCAGCGTTCCGGTCTTGTCGACCACGATGGACTTGATCGTGCCGAGCGTCTCCAGCGCCTTGGCGCCCTTGATCAGAATGCCATGGCTTGCCGCGCGCGACAGGCCGGCGACAAGCGCGACCGGCACGGCCAGGATGAGCGGGCAGGGGGTGGCGACGACCAGCACCGCGACCGCGCGCACCGGGTCGCCGGTCACGTACCAGGCCGCGCCGGCGATCAAGAGCGTGAGCAGCAGGAACCCCAGCGAAAAGCGGTCCGCCATTCGCGCCATCGGCGCCTTGGACTGCTGCGCCTGCTCCACCAGCCGCACGATGCCGGCATAGGTGCTGTCGGCGGCCAGCCTTGTGGCGACCATGTCGAAGGCGTCGCCGGCATTGGTGGCGCCGCTCATCACCGCTTCGCCTGCCTTGCGCCGAACCGGCAGCGATTCCCCGGTCAGTGCCGCCTCGTCCAGCATTGCCAGTTGGTCGCAGAGCGTGCCGTCCGCCGGCACGACATCGCCGCGCCGGATCATCAGCCGATCGCCGGGCGTGACCGCTTCCAGCGCGACCTGTTCCAGCCCGCCATTGCGATGGCGCATGGCGAAGCGCGGCGCGCGCGACAGCAGCGCCGTCATTTCGCGGCGCGCCCGCCGCTCGGCATAGCTTTCCAGATATTGGCCCCCGGCATACATCAGCGCCACGACGGCCGCCGCCAGCGTCTCGCCGAAGGCCAGCGCCGCGCTCATGGAAAGCGCGGCGACGATGTCGAGGCCGAATTCACCCTTGCGCAGGCTGGAGATGATCTCGACCAGCAGCGCCGCCAGGACCGGAACGGTGGCGGCGATCCACAATGCCGAGGCCCAATCCGCCGTCCAGCCGTTCCAATGGGCCAGCCAGCGCAGGGCGAAGCCGGCGACAAGCCCGGCGGCGGGGACTGCGACCAGCACCGGGCGGGCATAGCGCTGGATGTCGCCTGGCATCATGGGCGTGGAGGGCTCCGCGAACGGCCGCCCCGGCGGCGGCCGCGATAATGTGCCCTACTATGCCGCGTTCGTCTGCGGCCTCCTTGACGCCGATCAATCCACCGTGCCGACCGATTGCGGCAGCACGAACAGCCCGCCATTCGCGGGAGGGCGCGAGACGCGCAAATCGCAGCCATAGGCCTGGCCCAGTACCGCGTCGCAGATTACCGAGCGCACGTCGCCCTGCACCAGCATCCGGCTCTGATGCAGGACCGCGACGCGGTCGGCGTGCATGGCGGTCAGGTTGAGATCGTGCATCACCGCCACCACGCCGCCGCCGGCTGCGGCGTAGTCGCGCGCCAGCGCCATGATGTCGAGCTGGTGGCGGATGTCGAGGCTGGAGACGGGCTCATCGAGGAACAACCATTTCGCCTCGCCGTCCTCCACCGGCTTCCACACCTGGCACAGCACGCGGGCAAGCTGCACGCGCTGCTGTTCGCCGCCCGAAAGCTCCTGGTAGAAGCGTCCGGCATAGCCGGCCAGATCAACCCTTTCCAGCGCCATCTCGGGAAGTCTTTCGCCCAGCAGACGGTCGGCCTGCATCAGGCCGGCGCTGACGCCGAGCCGCACGATCTCGCGCACGGTGAAGGGGAACGACAGGCTGGTCGATTGCGGCAGCACCGCGCGCTGCGCCGCCAATTGCCAGGGCTTGAGGTCGCCGAGATTTCTGCCGTTCAGGGTGATGACGCCGGTGGCCGGCAATTCGCCGGTCAGGGCGCGCAGCAGGGTGGTCTTGCCGGAGCCATTGGGGCCGATGATGGCGGTGATCTCGCCGGGGTTGGCGCGAAAATCGACGTCCCTGACGATCGGCCTGCCGCCCAGCGCGACAGTTAGGGAATGTGCTTCGATCATGCCCGGCTCACAAGTCCAGCAGGCCGCGTCGCCGCAGCAGGATCCACAGGAAGAACGGCGCCCCGAAGAATGCCGTGACGATGCCGATCGGCAGTTCCGCCGGCGCGACGATGGTGCGCGCCACCGCGTCCGTCGCCAGCAGCATGGCCGCACCCAGCAGGGCGGAGGCAGGCAGCAGGTAGCGGTGGTCGGGGCCGATGGCGAGGCGCAGCAGATGCGGCACGACGATGCCGATGAAGCCGATTCCGCCGCTCACCGCGACGGCGGCTCCCGTGGCGGCCGCGACCGCCACGATCGCCAGGTTCTTGAAGCGCTGCACGGAAACGCCCAGATGCGCCGCCGTCGCCTCGCCCAGCGCCATGGCGTTGAGGCCGTGCGCCAGCAGGGGGGAGGCGGCGAGCGCCAGGACGATGATCGGCCCGCAAGAGGCGATCTTGGTCCAGCTGGCGCCGGCCAGCGACCCCAGGCTCCAGAAGGTCAGGTCGCGCAATTGCCGGTCGTCCGCGGCGAAGATCATCAGCCCGGTGAAGGCGAAGGCGAGGGCGGCGATGGCGATGCCGGCAAGCAGCATGGTGGCGATCGAGGTCCGCCCGCCGCGCGTTGCGACGCCATAGAGCAGGAAGGTGGTCGCAAGCGCGCCGCAGAACGCGGCAAGCGGCAGCGCATAGATACCCGCGAGCGCCACCGCCGGGGCCATCAGCCCGCCGCCCATGACGATGATTGACACCGCGCCCAGGCTCGCGCCGGCCGACACGCCGATGATCCCCGGATCGGCGAGCGGATTGCGGAACAGGCCCTGCATCACCGCGCCCGAAACGGCGAGCGAGGCGCCGACCATCACGCCCATGACCATGCGTGGCAGGCGGATGTCGCGCACGATGACGAGGTCGTGCCGGCTCAGCGCAAAGTCGGACAGGCCGATCCAGTTGCCGACCAGCGCCATCAGGGAGGCGTCGGACGCGCCGGTCTGCAGGCTGAAGGCGATGGCGCAGGCGAGCAGGACGGCAACGAGGCCAGTCGCCATCCTCGCCCGCCCGCGCCGGTCTCCGGCGGACACGGCCAGGGTCATTGGTCCGCCGAACTCTGCTTTTCGGGATGCATCGCGCTCGAAAGGTCTTCGACCGCTTCTGCGGTGCGCGGCCCGAAGCCCAGGAGGTACAAACCGTCCATGCGGACGACTGCCCGATTGGCCGCCGCCGGCGTGGTGGCGATGGCCGGATGGGCGAACAATTCGTCATTCGCGGCGCCGTGATCGCCGCCGCGATCCATCATCAGGATGACGTCGGGCGCGGCCGTGATCACCGCCTCGTCGCTCACCTGCTTGTAGCCGGTAAACCCGGCGAAGACGTTTTCGCCCCCGGCAAGGGTGACGATGCCGTCCGCCGCGGTGTCGCGCCCGGCCGCCAATATCTTGCCGCCCTGCATCGACAGCACGAACATCACCTTGTGCGGCTCGCCTTTCGCCGCCCGTGCTTCGGCTGCGGCCAGCTTGTCGCCGATATCCGCCGCCAGCGCCAGCGCCTTATCGCTTACGCCCAGCGCCTCGCCGACCTTTTCGATCTTGTCGAGGATGCCTTCCCGCGTGAAGCGTTCGGGGATTTCGACAAAGGGGATCGATCCGGCCTTCAGCACGGACACCGCCTCGGGCGGCCCGCTGCCCTCGAGCGCCAGGATGCCGTCGGGGTCGACCGACAGGACGCCTTCCGGCGAAAGCGCGCGGATATAGCCGACATCGGGAAGCGCGTTGGCCGCCTGCGGGAAGGTGCTGGTGCTGTCGCGCGCCACCAGCCGGCCTTCCTCGCCCAGCGCATAGACGATCTCGGTGACCGAGCCGCCGATCGCCACGATGCGCCTGGCGCCGGCGAGCGAGGCCTCCGCCGCGCCTGCGGGTGCGGCGATGGCGGCAAGCAGGGAGGCAAGCGCCAGCGTCGCCGCCGCCTGTCGGCAATTCTTCTTCAGGATCAGATGCATGAAAATGGCTCCTCTCAGGCGGCCTGGTTGCGTGAAAGGCGCGGCAGGCTCTCGACGATCGCCCGCCAACCGGCGCGCTCGTCCTGGCCCTCGATGCGCTTTCCGAAGAACTGGATGATCAACTCGCCGCTCCGGTCATAGGCCTCGAACGAGGTGACATGGCCCTTGTCGGTGGGCTTGCGCACGGCCCAGGCATTGGCGATGTGGTCGGTGCGCAGATGCAGGTGGAAATCGGGATCCATGACGTTGATCCACGGCCCCATCGCCTTGACGTTTCTCACCGGGCCGGAGTGGATCTGGATGCAGCCGCGATTGGCGACGAAGCACATCAACGGCCCGCCCTGGGCGGCGGCCGCCTCGAGCAGGGCGGCGGCCGATCCTTCCGCGAGCTCCCAGGCGAAATCCTCCCCGACCTTGGCGAGGGCGTCCAGCCGCGCGACGTCGAGGTCGCGAAGAATGCCGACGAACTGGTGCGTGTCGGTCATCGCCGACCAGCGCTCGCGCAGGGCCTCCACCGGAACCGGCTTGCGCCTCTCGGCCGCGGCGGCCTGCTGCGCGGGGGCGGAAATCCCCTCGCTCTGGTCCTCGGCGGCGATGCCGTCGACCAGCCTTTCCCATTCGGCGAGGTCGGAAGCGGGGCGCAGATGGACCTTGTGAACCGCGTCGCCCTGCGCGTCGAAGAACTGCAGGCTGCGGCGCTTTTCCGCGCCCTCTCCCTTTTCGACCGCGAAGCCGTGCTTCCAATGGCTGGGGAAGATGCGCAGGTCGATCTTCTCGCCGAGCATCATCATCGCCGCCTTGCCGGGGATGAAGCGGTCATAGACCCCGATCTTCTCATGCACGGCGCTTTCATTGCGCGTCAGCGCCATGACTTCGCCCAGCGCCTCCAGCCGTGGCAGGATCGCGGCCGGATCGGCGGCGATGCGCCGGACATTGCGCCCGCAGAAGGCGGCGACGAGTTGGGCCTCCGAAACATTGAACTTGCGGCCGAAATCGCGCTCGCGCAGGTCCGGGTGCTCCTCGCGCGCCTTGCGGATCGCATCCGGGCTCAATCGGGAGGGGTGGCGTTCGGTCTCGTTCTCTTGCTGGTTCATCATTCGCCTATTTGTTGAGGATCAGTTTGCCCTGCCGCGTGATCCGCAGCCGGTAGAGCGCGCCGTCATGTCGGATGCCGATTTCGCTGGCCTGGCCGAACAGCGCGCTGCTTGCGTAGACGGGCATTGCGCCCGTCTCTTTTTCCTGCGCCGGCTCGTGCTCCTGCGCTGGTACTTCCCGTGTCATGTCCATTCGTCTTTCCGGAATTGGCGCCCCGCGCACGGGGCCGCGTCTGGCCTCCCGATATAACTTGACTCGAATACTCATGTTCATTAGTGGATGCAATAGTGGAGTGAACGAGTCAAGTTCAGATCGTTCAGCTTCAGCGCCAGCCAGCCTTGCCCGCGAGCCAGCCGATCAACGCATTTGACAGGAGTATGGAAAATGGGGCTGGCAAGACGCCATATGGCTGCACTGGCGAGCGGCGCGGCGATCAGCGTGATGGCGATGGCGCTGCACGCGCAGGCACAGGAAGCAAACGCCGATGATTCGGCGGCGACGAACGTAACCCGGCCGGACGGCAGGACGACCCTGCTGCAAAGGCTGGTGGTTGGCGCGGGCGCGGAGAAAGTGGCGATCGACACGCCGCAGGCTGTCACGGTCGTCGACCAGGACGATCTCGACCAGGCGCAGGCGACGACGATCGGCGAGGTCTTCGACCAGGTGCCCGGCGTCCAGGCGATCGGTTCCGACAGGATCATCGGTCAGTCGTTCAACATTCGCGGGATCGGCGAACTGGCCGCTTCCGACGAATCGAAGATCATCGTCACGGTCGACGGCGCCAACAAGTTCTTCGAGCAGTACCGCGTCGGCTCGTTCTTCTCCGATCCCGAGCTCTACAAGCAGGTCGAGGTGCTTCGCGGACCCGCCTCCTCGACGCTCTACGGCTCCGGCGCCATTGGCGGCGTGATCAACATGACCACCAAGGATGCCGCCGATTTCCTGGACGAGGGACAGCGCGGCTCCCTGCGGCTCAAGGGCGCCTATGATTCCAATGGCGACGGATTGCTGGGTTCGGCCATCCTGGCGATGCGGATCGATCCGCAGACGGATTTCCTGTGGACCGGCAATTACCGGCAGGCCAATGAATTCGTGAACGGCGATGGCGACGCCATTCTCGGCTCCGACTTCCAGTCCTGGTCCGGCCTCGTCAAGGGAACCCATCGCTGGGGCGTCAATGACGAGCAGGTGGCGCGGCTCTCCTATCAGCGCTGGTACAGCGAAGGCGACGACAGCCAGTATTCGCAGACCGGCACAATCGCGGATTTCGGCACGATCGACCGCGAGGTCACCGACGAGACCGTGGTGTTCAGCTACGAAAATCCGGCATCCGACAATCCATGGCTGGATCTGAAGTTCAACCTGTCCTGGTCGAACACAGCGGTCCATCAGGACGACGCGTCCTCGCCGATCCCCAGTGCGTTGTTCCTGCCGGGCGACTATGCCTACGAGACCTACCAGATGAAGCTGGAGAACACGATCGAGACGATCGGCGACGGCTTCTCCAACTACCTGACCTATGGCACGCAGCTTTCGCGCCAATATCGCACTGCGGAGACGACCTCCGGCGCGATCGACTTTCACCCCGAGGGCGTCGACACCAAATACGGCTTCTACGTCCAGAACGAATTCACCTGGAACGATCGCCTGACCTTGATTCCTGGCGCACGCGTCGACTTCGTCGACCTGCGGCCCGACGACAGCATAGCCGGCGCCTCCGACACCAGGGAAACGGCGTTCTCGCCCAAGATCGCCGCACTCTACAAGGTGACTGACTGGCTCTCGGTTTTCGGCTCTGTCGCCCATACCGAGCGTGTAGCGACGCTGGACGAGCTGTTCTCGACCGCTGCCGGCAACAGCACCTATCCGGGTGGCCGCACCGCCAGCCTTTCGCTGGAAAAGGAGACCTCGAACAATTTCGAGGCGGGCTTCGCTCTCAGCTGGTCCGATCTGCTGCAGGCCAATGACAGCATCCAGGTCAAGACCACCTTCTTCCAGAATGAACTCGACAACCTGATCGCGACAAATCCCGACACCGGCCTCAACACGCCGGTGCCCTATTACGTCAACATCAGCCGGGCGCGGATCAAGGGCGTGGAGATCGAGGCCGCCTATGACGCCGAATACTATTTCGCCCGCGCCGCCTACAGCGCCATCGAGGGAAAGAACCTCGACACCGGGGTGACCCTCAATTCGATCCCCTCCGATCAGGTCTCCTTCACCCTTGGCGCCCGGGTCCCCGATCAGGGCTTCGAGATCGGCTGGAAGGCGCTGTTCGCCAGCGCCATCGAGACCGGCGCGACCACCGGTCCCTATGACGCCTATCAGGTTCATGACGCCTTCATGAGCTGGAAGCCGAACGAGGCCTCGTGGAACGGCTTCGAATTGCGCGCCTCGGTCGAGAATGTCTTCGACGAACAGTATCGCAACAATCTGGCGGGCGATGACGGCAAGGGCCGCACGTTCAAGCTGTCATTGGTGAAGGAGCTCGGCTGGTAATGAAGAACAGCGCTCGAAAAGCGATCCGCACGCTCGTCCCTCCTGTGCTGCTCGCGCTTTCGGCGCTTCAGGGGCCGGCACTGGCTTCGGACACCGCGCCGGCCCCGACTCTTGCGATCGAGCTCAACGCCGCCGAACCGGTGGACAATGGCTGCCGTCTCACCTTCGTGATGACAAACGCCTCGTCGCAATCGCTGGAAAAGGTCGCGTTCGAGTTCGTCCTGTTCGATGCAAAGGGGCTGGTGAGCCGGATGACGGTGTTCGACTTCAAATCGGCGCCGTCTGGCAGGACGCGGGTTCGCCAGTTCAGCCTGCCCGACGCCGGATGCCAGTCCATTTCGCGGGTGCTGGTCAACGACGTGGCGGAATGCGGGGGCGGGGACACCGCCTCCGCTCTCTGCAGCACCGGTCTGGTGACGGGCAGCCGCACGAAAATCGAGTTTGGAAGCTGACGATACGACGATGATGATGCAAATCTGGGAAGCGGCGCAGTCCTTCGTGCTCCTTGGCGGGCCGGTTGTCGCCATATTGCTGGTCCTGTCGGTCTTCGCGCTGGCGCTGATCGTGCTCAAGGCATGGCAATTCGTGTGGGCCGGCGTTGGCCGCCACGGACCCGCGCGCCGGGCCCTGGCGTTGTGGCGTCATGGCGGCCATGCCCGGGCCGCCCGGATCGCGGCGGGCAATAGCCGCGGCGCGGTCTCGGGCGCCATGGCGCTCGCCATGCGCCTGATGGCAGTCGCCTCCCGCCCCCGCGGCGAGGTCGAGGAGGCCGTCCGCCTGTTTGCGATCGGCCGCCTGCATGAATTGCAGCGCGGCTTTCGCGCCCTCGACGCCATTGCCCAGATCGCGCCGCTGCTCGGCCTGTTCGGGACGGTGCTCGGCATGATCGATGCGTTCCGCAAGCTTCAGGGGGCGGGCAACGCCGTCGACCCCTCGCTGCTTGCCGGCGGCATTTGGGTGGCCCTGCTGACAACGGCGGTGGGCCTGGCGGTCGCCATGCCGGTCTCGCTGCTGCTCACCTTCTTCGAGACCCGGCTGGAGAACGAACGCGTCGCCATCGAGACCCTGACGGGCGCGCCTCGCGGCCGGCTGCGGGCCCTCGCGACCGACGTCTCCAGCCCCGACGCCCTGCCGGTCGCCACCGTTTCCTGGATGCTGCCGCGCGACCGATGGATGGCGCTGTCGGCCGACGAGCGCCCGGGGTGGCTGCGGGTGGCGCCCGCCGGTGCGTCCGACCTGGCGGTCGCCCTGGCTCCCGCACTCGCGGCGGTCACGTCGTGACCGGGGAGACCGGCGTGCCGGGGGCCGCCGACGGCTTCGAGCAGATGATGGCGCTGGCCGACCTCTTCGGCGCGACCGGCGCCGAGCTGCGCCAGCGGGCTCGGCTGGTGGGTGACGTCCTCGCCGATCCGGACGTCGCTCCCTCCGCCGAGCTGAGCCCGCGCACCTTCGAGGAGCTGGAGTCGGCGCTCCGCGCCGTCGGCAGCGGCAAGGCCGGCCTGCAGACCCGCTCCGTGGAGCTCGACGCCGACGCGTTCGTGGTGCGGGCGACGGTGCTGACCTACCGGTGGATCGAGGAGCTGCAGGAGGCGGCGTACGCCACGCTCGGACGGATCGCCGGCCGCGCCGTGGGATACCTCGCGCCGCAGGTCGACCTGGGCGGCGCCAT
>JAUIBM010000056.1 GCA_030428345.1 Alphaproteobacteria bacterium
TCATGCGGCGCGAGCGCAACCGAATCACCAAGCTGCGCATCCGCGCCATGGACGGACCGGGAGTTCGCCAGGCGCCGTGATGTCGCATGGCGGCGCCTGACCGGGACGCGTCAGCGCCTGGAGGGCTCGCCGGGCGCCTTGGCCTCGATCGCCAGCGCATGCAGGCCGTTGGCCATCGCCTCGTCCGCCAGCGCATTGATGGCGCGGTGCCGCCCGATCCGGCTCATGCCGGAAAACGCTTCCGAGACGATACGCACCCGAAGATGCGTCTCTCCCGAACCGTCGAAAGATTCATGATGGCCCGCATGCCGATGACTTTCATCGAGAATTTCCAGTTCGACCGGCGAAAAGGCCTGCCTTAGCCTGGCTTCCAGCGATGCTGCGTTACCCATTTTTTCATCTCCTGCCACTGCCGCGCAACCGACCCTTTTGGGGAGCGATCCGGCGAATGTCAATTCTTGTTCGGGAAGGCCCCGCGGCCCATAATCCGCGCATGAGTTCCGGTTCAAAATATTTCGACAAGATTCGTATCCGCAAGGGCCGCGCGAGCGAGCCCAAGCGTACAGGCACGCCGTGCCAGTGGGAAGGTTGCGAGGAGGCAGCCACCCATCGCGCGCCCATGGGACGCAACTACGAGGGGCAGTATCTCAATTTCTGCTTCGACCATGTGCGCGAGTACAACAAGACCTACAACTATTTCTCGGGCCTCGACGACGAATCGGTATCGCGCTTCCAGAAGGACGCGCTGACCGGTCACCGCCCTACCTGGACGATGGGCGTCAATCGCATGGGCTCCGAACCGCCGCTGAACACAGGCGAACCGCGCTCCAGCGCCGAGGCCCGCATACGGGCGCGCATCTCCGGCTCGCGCCAGCAGCCGGGCGAACAGACGCGCAAGTTGAAGACGTTGGAACGCAAGGCCTTCGACGATCTGGGACTGACGCATTTCGCCCCGCCCGAAACCATCAAGTCGCGCTACAAGGAACTTGTAAAACGCCACCATCCGGATGCAAATGGCGGCGACCGCAGCAGCGAGGACCGGCTGCGACAGATTATTCAAGCCTATAAATATCTCAAGCAGAGCGGTTTCTGCTGACCGCTTGCAGTGCTATGGCAAGGTGGAAACCTGTTTGCATTTCCGCCAGATTGCGGCAATCAAGCCAGATAAATCGAGTAAGCAAGGCGCATCGCCGGAGGATTGGGGATGACTGAAGCCATGCCGGACACCAAGGTATCGGTCCGGGAACTGTTCAAAATCGATTCGGACCTGACGGTGCCGGCCTATTCGCAGCACAGCGAATATGTGCCGGATGTCGATCCGGACTATCTTTTCGACCGCCAGACCACGCTGGCCATTCTCGCGGGCTTCGCGCATAATCGTCGCGTGCTGGTCTCGGGCTATCATGGAACCGGCAAATCGACCCATATCGAGCAGGTCGCCGCGCGGCTCAACTGGCCTTGCGTGCGCATCAACCTAGACAGCCATGTCAGCCGCATCGACCTGGTCGGCAAGGACGCCATCGTCGTCAAGGATGGCATGCAGATAACCGAATTCCGCGACGGCATTCTGCCCTGGGCCTATCAGCACAACGTGGCGCTGGTGTTCGACGAATACGACGCCGGCCGCCCCGATGTGATGTTCGTTATCCAGCGCGTGCTGGAATCGTCCGGCCGGCTGACCCTGCTCGACCAGAGCCGCGTCATTCGCCCGCACCCGGCCTTCCGCCTGTTCGCCACCGCCAACACGATCGGCCTTGGCGACACGACGGGCCTGTATCACGGCACGCAGCAGATCAACCAGGCGCAGATGGACCGCTGGTCGATCGTCGTGCAGCTCAACTACCTGCCGCATGACAACGAGGTCGACATCGTCCTGGCGAAAGTGAAGTCGTTCAACACCAAGGAAGGGCGCGAAAGCGTTTCCAAGATGGTGCGGATCGCCGACATGACGCGCGCTGCCTTCGTCAATGGCGACATCTCGACCGTCATGAGCCCGCGCACGGTGATCACATGGGCCGAGAATGCCGAGATCTTCGGCGACCTCGCCTTCGCCTTCCGGATCACCTTCCTCAACAAATGCGACGAACTGGAGCGTCCGGCGGTTGCCGAATTCTATCAGCGCGCCTTCGGTGAGGAGATCAAGGAAAGCCAGGCAAACCTCGTGGTCGCCTGACGCTTTTCGCTCGAAACATCGCACGAACAAGAAAGGCGACCCGGAAACGGGCCGCCTTTTTTTGATCTCGCAGGTCTGCGGGGAGCGACTCAGTCCTTGGCGCGCGCCGCCATCGTGGCCTTCGACCACCAGACCAGTTCGTCCAGCATCGCGGTTGCGGCCGGCTTGATCTGCGCCTCGATCTCGGAGATCGCGGCGTTCTCGCCTATCGGATGAATCTTCATGAACCCGCCCGCCGCGATATGGACCGCGTTGCGCAGCGGCACCATCTGCAATTCGACGGCAATGCCGCGCAGATGTTCGATGGCCCGCGCCGCGCCCACGCCGCCATAACCGATCGCCGCCGCGGGCTTGTGGACCCACTCGACATAGGCCTGATCCAGCGCGTTCTTGAGCGAACCGGTGATCGAATGATTATATTCGGCGACCACGAAGATGTAGCCGTCGAACTCGCCCACCTTCTTCTGCCAGCGCACGGCATTGGGGTCCTGGCTGGGCATCCAGGCATTGGAGGCCGGCTCGTCGAACAACGGAAGATCGTAATCGCGCACATCCACCAGTTCGACGTCGAAACCGCCATGCTCCTTCGCCTGGTCCAGCATCCACTGTGCCGGCTTGTCGGCGAATCGCGAGGCTCGCGTCGAGCCGACGATGATTGCGATCTTGGGTTTGCGGTCGATATCGGTCATTATCTGGTCTCCTGCGGGGATTAAGTATGGAAAAGTGACTGGCGGGAACATATGCATCCGCCCAAGTCGTGCAAGGAGGCACTTTCGTGAAACTATCTGAAGCACAGGTAACCGCAAACGAGACCGACCCCTCGCCCCTGCATGGATCCGGCAAGGCCTCGCGCGCCTCCGTAGAGCTTGAAACGCCGGAAATCGACGATTCCAGGAATGCCGGTCAGAATGAGACGAATTGCAAGGCGATAACCGAATTGCTGACCCGCGTCGGCGACACCTGGACGATGCAGACGATCCGGGCGCTGGGCGAGGGACCGGAGCGCTTCAATGCGCTGCGCCGGCGCATTGGCGACATTTCCCAGAAAATGATGACGGTAACGCTTCGCCGGCTCGAGCGCGACGGCTTTGTCCGCCGCACGGTCATCCCCGCAAACCCGCCGCAGGTGGAATATGCCTTGACGGATCTGGGAATGGATCTTCGCATTCCCGTCGACGCGATGGCGCGCTGGACGGCACAGAACCGGCACCGGATCGAGCAGTCCCGCATTGAGTTCGACAGCCGCAGGAACGCACTCTGAGGCGCATCCTTTTGAGGCGCGCCAAAATTCCCTCTTGCCCGGCAGGCGCGCCGATGTCTATTTCGGGGCAAAGAGGAACTTCATGACCACGCACGGCAGTAACAGCAGGAAAACCCCCGGCAAGGCCCAGGATTTCGAGCCGCTCAAGCGCGCCATTGCCACCTGTGTGCGCGCCATTTCCGGCAACCCTCCGGTGGAGGTTTCCTTCACCTCGGACAAGCCGGGCATGCTGGCGGACAGCCTGCGCCTTCCAGAGCCCGGCAAGCGGCTGACACGGGAGCAATTGGCGGTCACCCGGGGAACGGGCGATTCCATGGCTCTGCGCCGCGCCTGCCACGACAGCGCCATTCACCAGCACTACCTGCCGACCGGCCCGAACGCGAAGGCGGTGTTCGACGCGGTAGAGCAGGCGCGCGTGGAAGCGATCGGCTCTCGGCGGATGCCCGGCGTCGCCGGCAACATCGCCTCCATGCTGGAGGACAAATATTCTCGCGCCAACTATCAGAACGCAATCGAACGCTCCGACGCTCCGCTGGAGGAAGCGTTGGCGATGGTCGTGCGCGAAAAGCTGACCGGCATCGAACCGCCGCGCAGCGCCCGCAATTTCGTCGATCTGTGGCGTCCCTTCATCGAGCAGAAAGCCGGCGCCGATCTGGCGAAGCTGGACGCCGATCTGTCGGATCAGGCCGCCTTCGCGCGGGCGGTGCGCTCGCTGATCGCCGCGCTCGACATGGGTGACGAGCTGGGCGATCAGGATCCCGACCAGAGCGAGGACGACAATGACGACGAGCAGTCGCAGGACGACAGCTCGGACGAACAGCGCGAGAACGAGGAATCGACCGGACAGGACGAGGCCGCAACCGACGACAGCGAAGACAGCGCCGACCAGCAGCAGGGCGAAATGGAAGCCGCAGACGCCGACGCGCAGGATTTCACCGAGGAGGAGGAACAGGATTCGGAAACGCCCGGCGAATCGATTCGCCCGGACCTGCCCTTCTCCAACCTGCCGCCGGACAGCGATTACCGCATTTTCTCCAATGCCCATGACGAGATCGTCAGCGCGGAGGATCTTTGCGACGAGGCCGAGCTCGATCGCCTGCGCGCCTTCCTCGACAAACAATTGGCCCATCTGCAAGGCGTGGTCGGGCGTCTGGCGAACCGGCTGCAACGCCGGCTGATGGCGCAGCAGAATCGCGGCTGGGATTTCGACCTGGAGGAAGGCGTGCTCGACACCGCCCGCCTTCCGCGCGTCATCATCGACCCGATGCAGGCGCTTTCTTTCAAGATGGAGCGCGACACCGTGTTCCGCGACACGGTAGTGACCCTGCTGCTGGATAATTCCGGCTCGATGCGCGGACGCCCGATCACCGTAGCGGCAACTTGCGCCGACATTCTCGCGCGCACCCTGGAGCGCTGCGGGGTCAAGGTCGAAATCCTGGGCTTCACCACCAAGGCGTGGAAGGGCGGGCAGTCGCGCGAAGCGTGGCTGCGCGCCAACAAGCCGCCGCTGCCCGGCCGGCTGAACGATCTGCGCCACATTATCTACAAGAGCGCAGACGCCCCGTGGCGCCGTTCCCGGCGCAATCTCGGCCTGATGATGCGCGAGGGGCTGCTCAAGGAAAACATCGACGGCGAGGCGTTGCTTTGGGCCCATTCCCGGCTGATGGGCCGGCCGGAGCACCGACGCATCCTGATGATGATTTCCGACGGGGCGCCGGTGGACGATTCCACGCTTTCGGTCAATCCGGGCAACTATCTGGAGCGTCACCTGCGCCACGTGATCGCCGACATCGAGGCCCATTCGCCGGTGGAATTGCTGGCGATCGGCATCGGCCATGACGTGACCCGCTATTACAAGCGCGCCGTCACCATCGTCGATGCCGAGGAGCTTGCCGGCGCCATGACCGAGCAACTCGCCTCGCTCTTCGAGGAGCGGGGCGGCGGCTCGCAATCCTCCGGCGGCGCTCGTCGCCGGGCCGGGCGGCGAGGATGAGACGGCGCCGCTTCGCCCTTCTGCTTGTCGGAACGGCGTTTGCGGCCGCGGTCGCCATCTGGAGCGTTACGCAACCCAGCATCGGCGCGGTTACTACGGGACCGATCACGGTCACGGCGGCCCGCATCCTCAATTTCCGGATCGCCGACACTCAAACCCGGTTCGGCAAGCTCGAATTCATCGGCGGGCTACAGCTCGAATCAGACGGCCACGGATTTGGCGGCTTCTCGGGCTTCCGGTTTCTCGGCGACCGCGAACACTTCATCGCGGTCTCCGACAAATGCGTGGCGCTTACCGGTGTGCTCGTTCGGGACGTGACGGGCGCGCCGGACAACATCGCCTCCGCTGCCTTGCAGCCACTGCCCATCGACGCCCAGACCCGACTCGGGGCCTGGGGCGGGTGGAGCGACTGCGAAGCTGTCGCCACCGCCAACGGGCAGGCCTGGGTCGCCTTCGAAGGGTCGGGCTGGATCGGCGGATTCTCACTCGATGCAGCCGGCCAGTTGTCTGGATTCACCCGGTTCTCGCCGGAGAACATCCGCCAGAAATTCAGGCGCAACAAGGGCATCGAGTCACTGGCCGCTTTTCCGGCGGGTTCGCAGTTTGCCGGCGGCTTTCTGACCATCGCCGAAGACACGCCCGACGCCACCGGCAACCATCAGGCCTTCATCGTCGGACCGGGAGGCATCGCCCAGCTGCACATCGAGCGCACCGATGATTACGCGGTCACCGATGCCGATTTCCTGCCCGATGGCGATCTGGTGATCCTGGAGCGGCGTTTCGGGTTAAGCGTGAAGACGGGGATACGCATCCGGCGCTTTCCGCTCGGCCAGATCCAGCCCGGCGTCTTGCTCGTGGGCGACGTGCTGATGGAGGCGGGCGCCAGTTACAGGATCGACAACATGGAAGGCATCGCGGCGACGCTGGATCACGAGGGGCGCACGACCCTCACCCTGATCTCGGACGACAACTTCAACTACTTCCAGTCGAATCTCCTGCTCGAATTTCGCCTGGTGGAGTAGGCCGCGCCTCAGGCGTGCGCCGCCGCCCGGCCCCATACACCGAGCCTGTCCATCAGCACCCGATAGGGAACCAGCGCGACGGCGGCGATCAGCAGCTTGACGGCGAAATCGCCCATCGCCCAGGACATCCAGCGCGGCGCCTCGGCGCCCAGCACGCCAAGGATCGGCGCGGCTTCGGAGGCGAACTCGTCGCCGGGCCCGATCAGGACGAACGCACCGGCAAAGGCCAGCGTGAAGAAGATCGCCGTATCGACAGCCGATCCCGCCAGCGAGGCGAAGGCTGGAGCGCGCCACCACGACGAGCGCCGCAGGCGGTTGAAGATCGTCACGTCGAGCAATTGTCCGCACAGATAGGCTGCGCCGGAAGCCATGGCGATGCGCGGCAGCCGGCCGGCCGGCGTCTCGAAGTCGATCAGGCCGCTGGCGTACAGCAGGGGCGGAATGACCAGCGAGCAGACGATCGCCACGGCAAAGCCGGCATAGACGACGCGCCGCGCTGCGGCCGGGCCATGCGCGCGATTGGCAAGATCCGTGACCAGAAATGCGAAGGGATAGGTAAATGCGCCCCAGGTGAGCAGATCGGCCAGGGCAAAACCGCCGATCGATCCCGCGACTGGGAACTGCACCAGAATGTTGGAAGCAAGGACGACAACCGCCATGGCGGCGACGAAGAGGGCGAGCGTGCGGGGACGTTCCATTTTTTTATCCTGGGTTATGGCACCAGCGTGCATGGATGAAGCAGGGAAGCGCCGACGCTCCCCCGCGAATGTCGAAGCGTCAGGCTGCGGCGGTTTCTTCCGCGCCCTTCTTGGCGATCTGACGCTTGATCAGCCTGGCCTTCTGCGACAGTTCGGTTTCCGACGCCTTGGTGAGGAAAGCGTCGAGACCGCCGCGATGCTCGACCGAGCGCAGGGCGTTGGCGCTGATACGAAGACGGATGCGCTGGTTCAGCGCCTCGCTCATCAGCGTCACATTGACGAGATTGGGGAGAAAGCGGCGACGCGTCTTGTTGTTCGCGTGGCTCACATTGTTTCCGGACATGACGGCTTTGCCGGTCAGTTCGCAGCGCCTGGACATCGTGTCTTCCTTGTCTTGTGTCTTCCGAATACGGTTCTGGCAGTCAGGTCGGGCAAATCGCGCTCTTGTCGCTCCAAGGCAGAATTTGGACTTGGTGCGGCATAAACAAGAACGCCCGACCGGCGCAAACCTTCGGGAAAAGTCGCGCTTCTATAAGGAGCATGCGCCCGTCCGTCAAGCGCCGGCTCCCGTTTTCGGCCGCAATTGGAGTTCAGCTTGCATTCATCTGCAATGGGCGAAATGTAGCCGCATTGGCCGATGCGCACACGCATGCCCCATTTCGGTTTCGATATTCCGGGAATTCCAGATGACCAGATTGCTTGCCTCCTTGTTCACCTTTGCCGCGCTTGTCGCCCTTCCCGCGGCCGCTCGCGCGGAAATGGAGCGCCACACCACCAAGTTCGACATCCGCTTCGGGGCGCTCCCCGTCGGCGCGGCGCAATTCGAGATCAGCTTTGACGACAAGGCCTATGCGTTGAGCGCCAAGGGCAAGACGGTGGGGGTCGCCAAACTGTTTTCGCCCGGCAGGGGCGAAGTGGAAAGCGACGGGATGCTGGTCGACGAGCGGGTCATTCCGGTGCGCAACGTCGTTCGCCTGAACGAGAAGAAGAAGAACTCGACACTGGAAATGGCCTTCGACGAGGGCGCAGTGACACAGGTCTCGCTTACTCCCGACAAGCGCAAGAAAAAGCGCGGCCGCCGCTGGGTTCCCGTCCTGCCCGAGCAGTTGCAGTCGGTAATCGATCCCGCCAGCGGCGTGATCATCCCCGTGTCGGCGGAACACAGTTCCGATCCGCATGCGGTGTGCGACCGCACGCTGAACATCTATGACGGCGACACGCGCTACGACATCGCGCTGAAATACAAATTCACCAAGCCGGTGCAGACCGACGGGTACAAGGGATATGCCTATGTGTGCCAGTTGCGCTACATTCCCGTCTCCGGCCACAAGCTCAAGCAGCGCAACATAGAATACATGTCCGACAACAAGGACATGGAAATCTGGCTGGCGCCGATGGCCAAGTCCAATGTCTTCTCGCCGATCCGCATCGAAGTGCCAACCTGGATCGGGAAGGTGACGGCGATTTCGAGCTATTTTGGCGCCTCGAGGAAGTGATCCGGCGGCCGTCCGGCGACTTGCCCTTGCGTCATGTTTGAACGCGGGCAAAAACGCGCTACATGAAAGCAGGTCCGGATGACGCTTCCGCGCCGTATTTTCAACGCCGGATCCGATCCATTCCATGATCAATGAGACGACAACGATGCCCGGTATGAGCGGGCGAGGTGTAATCGCCGTTCTCGGACCCACGAATACGGGCAAGACGCATCTGGCGATCGAGCGCATGGTCGCCCATGAAACCGGCATCATCGGCCTGCCGCTGCGCCTGCTGGCGCGGGAGGTTTATGCCCGCGTCTGCGAGAAGGCGGGCGCCGCCAATGTCGCGCTGATCACCGGCGAGGAACGCATCAATGCCGGCGGAAAGGCCCGCTTTCAGGTCTGCACCGTCGAGGCGATGCCGGACACCACCGACGCCGCCTTTGTAGCGATCGACGAGGTCCAGCTCGCCGCCGACATGGAGCGGGGGCATCTCTTCACCGACCGCCTGATGAATCTGCGCGGACGCCAGGAGACGATGCTTCTGGGGGCGGCGACGGTCCAGCGCGTTCTCCAGGAACTGCTGCCCGGCATCAATGTCGTCACCCGCCCGCGCATGTCGATGCTGACCTATGTCGGCAGCAAGAAGATCACGCGCTTGCCCCAGCGCAGCGCCATCGTCGCCTTCTCCGCGGACGAGGTCTATGCGATCGCGGAACTGATCCGCCGCCAGCGCGGCGGCGCGGCGGTGGTGCTCGGCTCGCTCTCTCCGCGCACCCGCAATGCGCAGGTGGCGCTCTATCAATCCGGCGATGTCGACTTTCTGGTCGCGACCGACGCCATCGGCATGGGGCTCAACCTCGATGTCGACCACGTCGCCTTTGCCCAGGATCGCAAGTTTGACGGCTTCAGCCATCGCCGCCTGACACCGGCGGAGATGGGGCAGATCGCCGGACGCGCAGGACGCCACATTCGCAACGGAACCTTCGGCGTCACGGGGCAGGTCGAGCCGCTGGAAGACAGCCTGGTCGAGCAATTGGAGACGCATCATTTCGACCCGGTCAAGGTCATGATCTGGCGGAACAGAAATCTCGACTTCGGCTCGATCGACGACCTGCGCGCCTCGCTGGAACTGCCCTCCGCCTCGCGCCTGCTGATGAAATCCTTTCCTGCGCCGGATCTCGTCGCGCTCGAATATCTGTCGCGTGTCGGATCGATCGAGGCAGCCTGCACCTCGCCTCAGATGATCCGCCTGCTTTGGGATGTCTGCCAGATTCCGGACTACCGGAAGATATCTCCGGGAGAACACGCCGAACTGCTTCGCTCGATCTTCAACGATCTGACCCGCAAGGGCAGGATCGACGAGGACTGGTTCGCCGCACAAGTCAAATTGACCGATCGCACGGAAGGCGATATCGACGCCCTCTCCGCGCGCATTGCACATGTGCGCACTTGGACCTATTTGTCGCACCGGGCGGGCTGGATGGCAGACCCCGTCCATTGGCAGGAGCGTACAAGAGAGATCGAGGATCGACTCTCCGACGCG
>JAUIBM010000057.1 GCA_030428345.1 Alphaproteobacteria bacterium
CCGCGCACCGATACCCCGTCGACATCCAGCGACAGCCCGTCCGTCAGGTGATACCGGCCGATCCCGAGCCAGATCGTGTCGCCCTCCTGCGCGCCGATCAGGGCTTCGGCAAGCTGTTCGGCCGCATCCGGCCCCGGCGGAACCACGCGATCGGCGGCGGCCGAAAGCGAAGCGCCGCAAAGCAGCGCGAAGGCCCCTGCAAGCAAGGCTCTGGACACGGAATTCACTCCTTCTGTCATGGCGGCGAGGATTTCACCGCGCGCCGGACGCTGTCAACCATTGCGCGCAAAAGAAAACCCCGGCGTTGCCGCCGGGGTTTGGCATTTGAAAGAGAAGGCCGGCGCCTCAGCCGGTCGGCTGGGGCTCGAGCCCGCCCGGCTCCTCGCCATCATTCTTCTTGTGCGAACCGGCGGAAGGCACGGCCGACCCGCGCGAGGGCGGCGTGTCGTCGCCCGAATCGCGCGACGGCGTCTTGCCGGCAATCAGGTCGGCGATCTCCTGGCCCGACAGCGTCTCGTATTCCAAGAGGCCCTGGGCAAGCGTTTCCCAATCGCCGTTCTTGTCCTTGAGGATCCTGGTCGCCGTATCATAGGCCTCGTCGATCAGGCGGCGGATCTCCATGTCGATCTTCTGCGCGGTCGCCTCGGAGACGTTCTTCTGCTGCGCCACCGAATGACCGAGGAACACTTCCTGCTGGTTCTCGCCATAGGCGACAAGGCCCAGTTCGTCGGAAAAGCCCCACTGGGTGACCATGGCGCGCGCCAGCTTGGTCGCCTGCTCGATGTCGGAGGATGCGCCGGAGGTGATGTTTTCCTTGCCGAACTTCAATTCCTCCGCGACGCGTCCACCCATCATGATGGCGAGGCGCGAGACCATCCACTTGTAGCTCATCGAGTAGCGATCGCCCTCGGGCAGCTGCATGACCATGCCGAGCGCGCGCCCGCGCGGGATGATCGTCGCCTTGTGCACCGGATCGGCGGAAGGCACGTTGAGCGCGACGATCGCGTGGCCGGCCTCGTGATAGGCGGTCAGGGCCTTTTCTTCCTGGGTCATCGCGGTATTGCGCCGCTCCGCACCCATCATCACCTTGTCCTTGGCGTCCTCGAACTCGGCCATGGTGACGAGGCGCTTGTTGCGCCGCGCCGCCAGCAGAGCCGCCTCGTTGACCAGGTTCATCAGATCGGCGCCGGAAAATCCGGGCGTGCCGCGCGCCAGCACCTTGAGATCGACATTGGGCGCCAGCGGCACCTTGCGCACATGCACCTTGAGGATCTTCTCGCGGCCGATGATGTCGGGATTGGGCACGATCACCTGACGGTCGAAACGACCCGGACGCAGCAGGGCGGGATCGAGCACGTCCGGCCGGTTGGTCGCCGCGATGAGGATGATGCCCTCATTGGCCTCGAAACCGTCCATCTCGACCAGAAGCTGGTTCAGCGTCTGCTCGCGCTCGTCATTGCCGCCGCCGAGCCCGGCACCGCGATGGCGACCGACAGCGTCGATTTCGTCGATGAAGATGATGCAGGGCGCATTTTTCTTGGCCTGCTCGAACATGTCGCGCACGCGGCTGGCGCCGACGCCGACGAACATCTCGACGAAGTCGGAGCCGGAAATCGTGAAGAAGGGCACGTTCGCCTCGCCCGCGACCGAGCGCGCCAGCAGCGTCTTGCCGGTGCCCGGAGGGCCGACCAGCAGCACGCCGTGCGGAATCTTGCCGCCCAGGCGCTGGAATTTCTGCGGATTGCGCAGGAACTCGACGATCTCCTCCAGGTCCTGCTTGGCCTCGTCCACGCCCGCGACATCGTCGAAGGTGATGCGCCCGGAATGCTCGGTCAGCAGCTTGGCCTTCGACTTGCCGAAGCCCATCGCCTTGCCGGACGAGCCCTGCATCTGGCGCATGAAGAAGATCCACACGCCCAGGATCACGAACATCGGCAGCCAGGTCATCAGGAACGAGCCCAGCGCCGAGCCCTCCGAAGGCGCGCGCGCCTGGATGGTAACGCCCTGCTTTTCAAGCCGCGGCACAAGTGCCGGATCCTCCGGCGCATAGGTCTCGAACCGGCCCTCCTTGTCCGAATAGGAGCCCGAGATCTGCGGTCCGGAAATGGTCACGGAGCGGATCGAGCCGTTATCCAGCTCGGAAAGGAATTTCGAATAGGCGATGTCCTGAACGCCCGATCGCTGCACCGGGCCACCTTGAAACAGATTGAACAGCGCCACCAGAAGCACCGCGATGACCGCCCACAGGGCGAGATTTCGAATATTGGCGTTCATATCCTGCCCTTGAGAGGTCTTGCCTCTCTCTTGCGGGTGCGCACATGCCTGAAAGCGAGCATCCCAATTTCGTCTCTAGAGCCAAACCACAAGATAGGTTCGCAAGCACCCGCTGCCAAGCGCGGCGACGGTAAATTAGTCCCCGTGTGCGGCAAAATCTTGCTTAAGGGTGAATACGCGCGTCGATTCGCCGTCCGCGGCGGCCCGCCAGCCAAAATCAGGTGTCAAAGCGGCGTCTTCGCTGTATGATTCCGATCCATTCCCGACAAGCGGCTTTCGCGTCGCGGCGGACCAATCGCCCGCATCGCCTGATCGCGGGCATGTACGAAAGTGAGGAGAGACCCGTGTCACTGCGCATCAACGATATCGCCCCCGATTTCACCGCCGACACAACCCAGGGCCCGATCAGCTTCCACGACTGGATCGGCGACGGCTATGCGGTGCTTTTCAGCCACCCCAAGGACTTCACCCCGGTCTGCACGACCGAACTGGGCTACATGGCGGGCATGGCCGACGAGTTTACCAAACGAAACACCAAGATCATCGGGATCTCGGTCGATCCGGTCGAAAGCCATGAGAAATGGAAGGCGGACATTGCAACCGCCACCGGCAAGACGGTCGACTATCCGATGATCGGCGATCCCGACATGACCGTCGCCAAGCTCTACGACATGCTGCCGGCGAGCGCTTCGGGCGATCCGGCCAACCGCACCCCGGCCGATAACCAGACCGTACGCTCCGTCTTCGTCATCGGCCCGGACAAGAAGGTCAAGCTGGTGCTGACCTATCCCATGACCACCGGGCGCAATTTCGAGGAAATCCTGCGCGCGCTCGATTCCATCCAGCTCACCGCGAAGCATCAGGTTGCGACGCCGGCCGGATGGAAGCAGGGCGGGGACGTGATCATCACCGCCGCCGTGTCGGACGAGGACGCGCAGACCCGCTTTGGCGGCTTCGAGCGGGTCCTGCCCTATCTTCGCCGCACGGCGCAGCCGCGCGACTGACCGCACTCGCCACGAACGGGACGCGCCGTGGCCTCTCCGGCCCGGCGCTCCCTCGGACGCGGTGCGCCAAATCGGTTCCTGACGAACTGTGTCTGGCGATCAGCTCTTGGGTTGAAGGCAGGCGCGGCGCGCCGTCTCCACGCCCCGCAACCATTCCAGCAGCGCGAAATCGGTCTCCGGGCAGAAATGCTCGATCGCCTGCGCGGTCATGCGGGTGTGCACATTGGTGGGTTGGCCATTGGCCTCCAGCATCGGCAGGAAGGTGCGCCCGTCGACCGAGCGGATCAGCGCGGCCGAATGCAGCGCCGCGCGCGGGCGTCCGGGAACCGCCGCCTTGCGGACCTTCTCCACCTGCGACAGGCCTTCACGGGTGAGCGCGCCGACGTGAATGCGCGAGCGCCCGCCATTGGTGATTTCCATCCGCCCGTCCCAGAGCACGGTCTCTCCGGGATCGACGAAGAAAGATTCCAGGTTCCGCGTCTCGCGGTACAGGCGCAACCCGTCGCCATCGCGCTCGATCACCGCGCCTGCCAGCGTCATGCGCCCGGTGTCGCCGCCGGCAAAACCGGCGATCAGCGCCTCGACACGCCGCCGCGGCGACAATTGCTCGGCGCCGCCGGCCGCGGCAAGCAGGACCTGGACCGCATGCACCAGCACCGGCAGCGGCGCCGCCATGGCCGGCGCGAGATCGAAGCGGAACACCTGCCCCGGCTTGAGGACCGCATGGCGTGAAAGCAGCGCCGCCGTATCGCGCGAAAGCACCGTGCGCCAGCGCGCCATCGCCTCGCACAGGCGCAAAAGCCTGGCGCGCAGTTCGGGATCGCCAGCCAGCAACCGCCGCACGCGCACGCGCTCATAGGCCGGATCGTCATTGCTGGGATCTTCCACCCAGCTCTGCGGGAAAGACGCCAGATAGCCGCGCAGCGCGGCGCGCGTCACGCCGAGCAGCGGCCGCGCCAGCAATGTGCCTCCGGGAAGAATGCTCAGGGGCGACATTCCGGCCAGCCCGCGCCCGAGGCTGGAAAGCTCCGAGCCGCCTTCCGCTCCCCTATCGCGGGCAAGGCGCATGTGCACCGTCTCGGCCTGGTCGTCGGCCGTGTGCCCGGTGACGATCAGGTCGCCGCCGATATCCAGCGCGAATTCCTCGATCAGGGCATAGCGGGCCCGCCGCGCCGCGTCGGCCAGTCCGGCCGGCGGCTTCATCCCTTCCCAGGCCAGGGTCGTGTGGTCGATGCCCAGCCCCTCGCACACGCTCGCGACGAAGGCCGCCTCGGCCGCCGCTTCCGGCCTCAGACCGTGATCGATGGTCACCGCATGCAGCGTCACGTCGCTTTCCAGCGCCCAGGCATGCGCCAGCAGCAGCAGCGCCATGGAATCGCTGCCGCCCGAAACCGCGAGGATGACGATGCCCTGCGGCTCGAGACCTCCAAACAGGAATTTCGGGGAAAGCGAATCGCGGCCGATCTGGGTCATTTGGTCTTGCAGCTTGCTGATTTCTGCTCCGCTGCGACTCTGGCTCGCACCGAAGTGGAAAGATTGGGATATTTCTTGGGCACTTCCGCCAGCGTGGCGCAGGCAAGCTCCCTTTGGTTCATTCCGGCGAGCGAGACTCCAAGCTTCAGCAGGGTTTGCGGCCCCATGTGACTATCCGGAAATCGCTTGTGCGCGTCGAGGAATATTTTCGCCGATTCCTCGTATCGTCCCTGCGACAAGATGCTCTCTCCCAGCCAGAACCGCGCTTCACCGAGCCGCGGATTCTGCGGAAAGCGCTCGGAAAAGGCGGCGAAGGTCATTTCGGCGTCATGATAGTCGCCTGCCTGTACGTAATTATAGCCCAGATCGTACAATTCATTGGGATCGGAAATGGAATCGAGCGAGGCCATTCCGCCGCCATCCATCGGCTCGGCGTCCACGGCCGAACCGCCCGGCGGCGGTTCGACGCCAGGAAGCGCGCCGCCCGCACCAGGGCGCGCGCCGCCCGGGCGCGACAGATCGACCGGCGCTCCGGGAGCGGCGGCCACCACATTTCCATTGGCGTCGAAGGTAAGCGTGCCCAGCGCGCGCGGCTGCAGCGCATCGGCGACCGGCGGCCCCTGATAGACCTCCACCCCGTCGATCGTCTTCGGCGGGGCGGCTCCTTCGATCGTGCGTGCAATTGGATCGCCGTCCGAGCGCTGCGCGCTCAGGTCCTGCTCAGACGGCTGCAATTTTCCCGGCAACGCTCCCCCAGGGGCGCCGCCATTGCGCGCGACAGGTCGACTGCCGCCCAGATCGCCTCGCTTCTCCTCCAATTGCTGGAAGCGGTACTCGTTGTCCTCCTGCATCTTGCGGATCTGCTCCTGCAATTGGAGCAGCTGGAAGGTCAGGTCCTCGATACGCCCGTTCAGCGTCCGCACCTCCTCCTCAAGCTGGTTGACGCGGAATGCAGCGTCGCCTGCCTGCGCCAGGACGATCGGGCGGGATGGCTGCGCTGGCGCCGCATGTAACGGGAAGGCGCCGGCTCCGGCCCATTCAGGCAAGGCAACCAGCGCAAGGCCGGCAGCGGCGAGAAGGGCCGCCGGATTTGACATTCGTTTCATTGAGAGCTGTCTCGTCGGTTGGTGTAATCGGTAGGGTTCGCCGACACGAGCGCCGGACGCAACGAGCTTAGCGGTTTTGCCGCACCCGCACTACGCCGGCAAGACTTCGGCGAAAATTTGATTGGGGCCCCAAAAGCAAAAGGGTGGCGCGAGGCCACCCTTGAGATCGTACGGGACCGGACCACGCCTCAGCCGGTCGGCGCGGCGAGCAGGGTTACAGCCCGGCGGTTCTGCGACCAGCAGGAAATGTCGTCGCAAACCGCGACCGGCCGTTCCTTGCCATAGGAGATGGTGCGCATGCGGCGGACCGGCACGCCCTTCGCGGCGAGATAGTCGCGCGTTGCCGCCGCCCGTCTTGCGCCAAGCGCGATGTTGTATTCGCGCGTGCCGCGTTCGTCGGCATGCCCCTCGATGGTGATGGGATAGTTGGGATAGCGCGAAAGCCAGGCAGCCTGCTTGTCGAGCGTCGCCCGGGCAGTCCCGGTAAGCGCCGAGGAATCGGTCTCGAAGAAGACGCGGTCGCCGACATTGACGGTAAAATCCTGCTGCGAGCCGGGCGTCGCATTGTTGAGCCCAAGTCCACCGGCATTGTCAGGCAGCTTGCGGTTGTTCGCGCAGCCTGCGAGCCCCAGGCCCAAGGCAAGCACGATGATTACAGGTGATTTCAGCAAGGACAGCGTCCAACGCATCGTCCGTTACTCCTTTATGGATTTTCTAAACCCGATAATAACCATGTTTCCGTTAAGTCCCCTTCAAGAAACATGGTTTACGGGAGGTTAATTTCAGGAGCTGCCGGAAGATTCGGATAGGCCCGCCCACTGGTCGCAGTAGCCACGTCAATTTGTCGAAAACGCGGCATGCCAAGGGCTGTTTGCCGCTTTTCTCAGTCCAGCAAGGGTGACCAGGCGGGGTCCGAAGCAAAGCCTTCAGTCGGGATCCGGTGCTCGTTATAACCGCTGATGTCGATCGAGTAGATGCTCGGTCCGCCATTCTCCCCGCCCGAATCGCGGAAGAACATCAGCACCCGGCCGTTCGGCGCCCAGGTCGGCCCCTCATTGTGAAAACCCTCCGTGAGGATGCGCTCGCCCGAACCGTCCGGCTTGATCACTCCGATGGCGAACTTGCCGCCGGACTGCTTGGTGAAGGCGATCAGGTCGCCGCGCGGCGACCAGACTGGCGTCGCATAGGCGCCCTGGCCGAAGGAAATGCGGGTCTGGTTGGAGCCGTCGGCGTTCATCACGTAGATCTGCTGACGCCCGCCGCGATCCGACTCGAATGCGATGCGGTTGCCGTCCGGCGAGAAGGACGGCGCGGTGTCGATCGCCGGCGTGTTGGTCAGCCGCGTCGTGGTGCGCGAACGCAGATCCATCGAATAGATATTGGCGTTGCCGTCCTGCTGCAGGCTCATCACGATCTTCTGCCCGTCGGGCGAGAAGCGCGGGCTGAACGACATGTTGGGCAAATTGGAAACCAGTTCGCGCTGCCCGGTCTCGATCTGCAGCAGATAGACGCGGGGCGTGCCGCCGGCGAACGACATATAGGTGATTTCCTGGCGCGTCGGCGAAAAGCGCGGCGTCAGCACCAGATCGTCGCCGCTGGTCAGCATGCGCGCATTGGCGCCGTCCTGGTCCATGATGGCGAGGCGCTTGATCCGCTTGAGGCGGCTTCCCTGCTCGGAGACATAGACGACGCGCGTGTCGAAATAGCCCTTCTCGCCGGTCAGCGCCTGGTAGATCGCATCGGCGACGATATGCGCCACCCGCCGCCAGTTCTGCGGGCTGGTGAAGAATTGCTGGCCGACGATCTGCTGCCCGCCGAAGACGTCCCACAGCCGGAACTCGGCCTTCAGCCTGCCGTCGCTCTCCTGCGTCACCTGGCCGGTGACCAGCGCCTGGGCGTTGACGACCCGCCAATCCTCGAACCGGGGAACGCCCGCCGTACCGGAAATCTTGTCGATGAAGGCGGCCTTTTCGATCGGTCGGAACAGGCCCGAATTCTTCAGATCGGCCTCGATGACGCCTGCGATATCCCTGGCGACCTGATCCCCGGCGAAATCCGTGATGGCGATCGGCAGCGGCTCGACATTCGCCTTGTTCAGGTCGAGTTCGACGAGCGCCTTCGCCGGCATTGCGCCCGGCATCGCCAAGGCGAGCGCCAGCAGCATCGCCGAGGCCAATTGCTTCGCGGCCCTTGCAAGGGAGCGCGCGCATCGCTTCGTCTGGTACATATCGGACATGATTTCCCTGGCTTTCAGAATTCGGATGGGGTGAAGTTGACGCGCACATCCTTCCAGGTGTCGTACTTGTCGGCTGGCAGCACGTCGGCGAAATTGCAATTGCGCCGGTCGAGATTGCGCTGAAGGCTGCTCTCGATGGCGCGGGCGTGGGCGGGATTGTCGACGCCCTGCACATCCATGTCCACAATGCGTTCCATGAATCCGTCCGGCGACATGCGCATGGTCAGGATGATGTGCAGGTTTTCCTGGTCGACATAGGTCGGAATGCTCCAGCACTGGCCGACCCGCCCCTTCAGGGCGCCGTATTCGGCCTGCGTCAGCGCCGCGCCGGGCTTTGAATCGGGCTTGCCGATGGAGGGCTCCAGGCTGGCGACGCGCTTCGCCCCGCTGGCGGTGTCCTCCTGCCGGTTGAGCAGGGCGCCGATCCGGTCGGTCACGTCCTTCTGCTTCTCCGTCGAGGCGGCGGTCTTGACCGGCTTGGACTCCTCGGCGGGCTTGCGGTCCCGGGTCTCCGGCGATTTCGGCTTGGGTTTTTCGCGCGGCGCGGAAACGGGCACCGGCACCGCGGAGGGCAGTTCGAACGGGCGTTCGGCGTCGGTGGGCGGCGCGATCGCGTCGTTCTCCGGCTCGGCCTCCAGCGGCACCTTCTGTTCGTTCTGCGTCGCCACCTCGGTGGTCGGGACGGGCGTCTGCTTGACTTCCGGCTCGCTCACCGGCTCCGGCTTGACCTCCGGCGCGGTCTGCACCTTCTCGGCCTCGGGCGCCGCGGAGGTCTTCACCGTGTCGAGCGGCTTGTCCGTGACGACGCCGCGCCGGCTCTGGCCGTCTTCATTGGCCTCGCCGACGTTCTTGGCGTCCGGTATCTTTTCCGGGCGCTTGGTCGGCAGCGGGTTGGGCTTGCGGTCGAACTCCGCCTTCGGCTTGCCCTGCGCGCCTTCCGCATCCGGGCTCAGCGCGGCCATGTCCACTTCCACGCCCTGCTCCTGCATCGTCACCATGGGCGCGGGGCCCGACAGCGACAGGAACGCCCAGGCGACAACCGCCATATGCGCCGAAGTGGAAAGGGTGGCTCCGAATTTCATCGCCTCAGTTTCGTTTCCATTGCGCCAGCTGCCGCTCAGCGGCGCTCCACGGGCAGGCTGGAAAGGGTGATCTTGCGAAAGCCGGCAGTCGAGATATCGGCGAGGATGCGCGCGATCGCGTCATAGGGAACGTCCTTGTCGCCGCGCAGGAAGATGCGGGTTTCCTCGCCCTCGCGGTTAGCGGCAATCGCCTTCAGCCTGGGCGTCACCTCGCTCGCGTCGATCTCGTTCTCCTGCAGGAAGACCTTGCCCTCGGCGTCGACCGAGATCGTGATCGGCTTGGTGTCGGCGCTGATGCCGCCGGCCGAGGTCTTGGGCAGATCCAGCGGCACGCCGACCGTCAGCAGCGGCGCGGTGACCATGAAGATGATCAGCAGCACGAGCATGACGTCGACCAACGGCGTGACGTTGATCTCGCTCATCGGCTGATGGCGCCGTCCGCCGCGCCTGCGCCGTCCGCCCCCTGCCTTGTTGCCTACGGCCATGCCCATGGATCGGTTCCGTTATTGCTTGCGCGTCTGACGTGGATCGAAAGGTCAGGCTACCGCGCGGGTGCGGGTTTTCTCATCGATCTGTCGCGAAAGTATGGCGGAGAACTCGTCCGCAAAGCCTTCCATGCGACCGGTCAGCTTGGAGACGTCCGATGAAAGCTTGTTATAGGCGATGACGGCGGGAATGGCCGCCAGCAGCCCCAGCGCCGTCGCCAGCAGCGCCTCGGCGATGCCCGGTGCGACAACCGCCAGATTGGTGGATTGCGAACCGGCGATCGCCTGGAACGAGGTCATGATGCCGACCACGGTGCCGAACAGGCCGATGAACGGAGAGGACGATCCGACCGTCGCCAGGAACATCAGCCGGCCGAGATTGGCCGCGCCTTCCGCCGCCGACGTGATCGCGTCGGTCAAGTCCGAACTCGCCCATTTCAAGGCACCAAGACGGGTGGTGTTCGTGGCCGAGGTACCGAGGGCCCCGAACGGCAAGGCCG
>JAUIBM010000633.1 GCA_030428345.1 Alphaproteobacteria bacterium
CGCGTCCAGCCGCACCAGGTCGTTCACGTCCGACACGAAAAATACCGAATCGCCCGCTGGCCAGAGCGGCCCCAAGGCGCCGCGCTTGGCCGGAAATGCTTCCGTAACTCCGGTGGCGGCGTCGCCGGACCGCAAACATTGCGCTGGGGCCTCGAAAATTCACGCAACCTGATGACGGTCCGCGCGGCGTCGGAAACCGGCATGGAAAATGTCGTTGAGCTGATCAGCAATGCCGGGATCGGCGAGCATGAGCCGTTTCTTTCGACATCGCTGGGCGCCGGGGACACATCCGTTCTCCGGCTCGTCAACGCCTATGGCATGCTCGCCAATCACGGGCGTGACGTTGGCCCCTCGCTGATCGATTATGTGCAGGACCGGCGCGGTCAGGTGATCTATCCCGCAAACTGGCGAGCGTGCGAAGGCTGCAATGCCGACGATTGGGATGGCGAGAGAATGCCGCGACCGCCCGTACCCGGACGGCAGGTGATGGATGCGATGACGGCCTTCCAGATGGTCCATATCCTTCAGGGTGTGATCCAGCGCGGCACGGCGACGCTGCTGCGCGATCTCGGACATCCGATCTTCGGCAAGACCGGCACAACGACGGGACCCACCAACGTCTGGTTTGTCGGCGGCACCGCCAATATCGTGGCGGGAGTCTATCTCGGCTATGATCGCCAGAATCGGAGCCTGGGCTATGGCGCAGGCGGCACGCTGGCGGCGCCGATCTTCCGTCAGTTCATGGCCGAAACGCTGGAAGGACAAGCGGTAGTCCCATTCCGCGCACCGCGCGGCATCCGCATGGTTCGAATTGACCGACGCAGCGGCCGCCGCGTGTTTGGCGGCTGGCCGAGCCAGAGCCCGCAAAGCGCCGTAATCTGGGAGGCCTTCCGGCCAGACAGCGAGCCGACGCGCACTATCCGCCGCGACGTGCTCGCGCGCAGACCGGTTCGGCCCGTCCTGCCGGAAGGGGAACAGAATACGGTCGAAATCGATGCACCGCGCAATGATGACGAATTCCTGCGATCGGAAGGCGGGATTTACTGATTTGCCGAACCGGACTTGCCGGTTAGCCTGTATCGTCCCCCTTCCCTTCGACAAGCCCCTTGCGACCCGCTAGACGCGTCCTGAATTTTCCGGAGACCCCATATGCGCGCCGAAGCGCAAGCCCATATCGATCAGATCAACCAGGCGGTGGATCTTCTGCGCCGTTTTCTCGACTGGGATGTCGCGAAGGAGCGGCTCGATGCGCTGAACGCGAAGGTGGAGGACGCCTCGCTATGGGACGATCCGAAGGCCGCGCGCGAAGTGATGCGGGAACGGGGCCGGCTGGATGCGGCGATCGCCGCCGTCCGGAAAATCAGCCAGGAACGCGACGATGCGGCGGAAATGATCGAACTTGCCGAAATGGAAGGCGATGACGGCCTGGTCGACGATGCCGTGGCAGCACTTGCCGCACTTGCCGAACGCGCCGAGCATGACAAGACCGAAGCCCTGCTCGCAGGCGAAGCGGACGGCAACGACACATATCTTGAAATTCATGCCGGCGCCGGCGGCACGGAGAGCCAGGACTGGGCCGAGATGCTCCAGCGCATGTACCAGCGTTGGGCCGAACGGCGCGGGTTCAAGGTCGAGATTGTCGACTATCATGCCGGTGAGCAAGCGGGCGTGAAGGCGGTTACGCTGCTGCTCAAGGGCGAGAATGCCTATGGTTATGCGAAGACCGAAAGCGGCGTCCATCGCCTCGTCCGCATCTCGCCCTATGACAGCTCCGCGCGCCGCCATACGAGCTTTTCCAGCGTCTGGGTCTACCCCGTCATCGACGAGGATATCGAGATCGACATCAATGAAAGCGAACTCAGGGTCGACACCTATCGTGCCTCCGGCGCGGGCGGCCAGCATGTGAACACGACCGACAGCGCCGTGCGCATCACCCACGAACCGACCGGGATCGTCGTCGCCTCACAATCGCAGCGTTCACAACACAAGAACAGGGCCGAGGCGATGAGCATGCTGAAAGCG
>JAUIBM010000634.1 GCA_030428345.1 Alphaproteobacteria bacterium
ATCTCGAAAAATCGCAGTTCCATCCTGCCCCCTGTCCAGGGCAAATAATGCAAACCACATGCCACGTAGTTGAATGGCAGGATTCATCGCCGGATCACGCTGGGGAAGTGTCAGCAATGGCAAGGCTTGGCATAACAAATGCGCGCAGCGGCAGGAATCTGCATAAAAAACGAACAGTTTCCTGTTCGAGGCGGTGCCGGCGCTGACAGGTTAAATTTGGCCGAGCTGAAAAATGACGCCAATCGCGGCGTCAGACGTCGAGCATCTCGTCTGCGGCGAACTCGGCGTTTTCCTGGATGAAGCGGAAGCGCGCCTCGGGCTTGTTGCCCATCAGCTGGTCGACGCTGGCGCGCGTCTCGACCGCGTCCAGATCAGGCGTTTCCACCCGGAAAAGCGTGCGCTTCTTGGGATCCATGGTGGTTTCCTTCAACTGCGCCGGCATCATCTCGCCAAGGCCCTTGAAGCGGCTGATCTCCACCTTCTTGCTGCCGGTGAACTCCGTCCTCAGCAATTCGTCCTTGTGCGCCTCGTCGCGGGCATAGGCCGTCTTGCCGCCCTGTGCGAGCTTGAACAGGGGAGGCACCGCCAGGAACAAATGTCCGCCGCGAATGAGCTCCGGCATTTCCTGGTAGAAGAAGGTGATGAGCAGCGACGCGATGTGCGCGCCGTCGACATCGGCGTCGGTCATGATGATGATGCGGTCGTAGCGCAGATCCTCGACCCGGTATTTCGAGCGGGTCCCCGCGCCCAGCGCCTGGATCAGGTCCGAAATCTGCTGGTTGGCGGC
Organism: Alphaproteobacteria bacterium; assembly: GCA_030428345.1. Classification (GTDB taxonomy): domain Bacteria; phylum Pseudomonadota; class Alphaproteobacteria; order Rhizobiales; family Rhizobiaceae; genus BOKV01. The sequence continues at coordinate 788 of JAUIBM010000634.1, forward strand.
AAGCTTGTCGCGACCGGCGGAAGCGACGTTCAGGATCTTGCCGCGCAGCGGCAGGATGGCCTGGTTCTGGCGGTTGCGCGCCTGCTTGGCCGAACCGCCTGCCGAGTCTCCCTCCACGATGAACAGTTCCGTTCCGCCCGTGGCGTTACTGGCGCAATCGGCCAGCTTGCCCGGCAGGCGCAGCTTTCGCGTCGCGGTCTTGCGGCTGATTTCCTTTTCCTTGCGGCGCGCCAGGCGCTCGTCGGCGCGATCGATCACCCAGTCGAGCAGTTTGCCGGCCTGTTGCGGGGAGGCGGCCAGCCAGTGATCGAAGGGGTCGCGAATGGCGTTCTCGACAATGCGCTGGGCTTCCACCGTGGCAAGGCGGTCCTTGGTCTGGCCGACGAATTCCGGCTCGCGGATGAAGACGGAAAGCATCGCGGCGGCAGACGTCATCACGTCCTCGGTGGTGACGATCGCCGCGCGCTTGTTGCCGATCATCTCGCCATAGGCTTTCAGGCCCCGCGTCAGGGCAAGGCGCAGGCCGGCTTCGTGCGTGCCGCCCTCGGCCGTGGGAATGGTGTTGCAGTAGGAATTGACGAACCCGTCATCGCCAAACCAGGTGACGGCCCATTCCATCGCGCCGTGGCTGCCGGACTTTCCGGCCAGCCCCGCGAAGGGCTCGGAGGTCACGCGGAACTGCTTGCCGACCGATTCTTCCAGATAGTCCTTCAGTCCGCCGGGGAAGTGGAAGACCGCCTCTGTGGGCGTCTCGTCCTTCTCCCCCAGGCGCGAGGGATCGCACTTCCAGCGGATTTCCACGCCGCCGAACAGATAGGCCTTGGAGCGCGCCATGCGCATCAGCCGCGCCGGCTCGAAGGCGCAGCCCGCTCCGAAGATCGCCTCGTCCGGCTTGAACCGCACCTTGGTTCCGCGCCGGTTATGCACTTCGCCGACCTCGCGCAGCGGGGCGAGGGGAACGCCCTGGCGGAATTCCTGGCGATACAGCCGCCGATTGACGGCAATCTCGACCTCGAGATGGATCGACAGCGCATTGACGACCGAAACGCCGACGCCGTGCAGGCCGCCGGAGGTCTCATAGGCCTTGGAATCGAACTTGCCGCCGGCGTGCAGGACCGTCAGCACCACCTCGACGGTGGATTTCCCCTTCATGCCGGGATGGGGGTGCGGGTCGACCGGAATGCCGCGTCCGTTGTCGGTCACCGAGAGATAGCCCTCGGCGTCGAGTTCCAC
>JAUIBM010000635.1 GCA_030428345.1 Alphaproteobacteria bacterium
CCCCGCGCGGTTCGATCCGGCTCAGCATCGGGGTGTCCAGGACCCGCGTCAAGAACCGGGCGCCGAACGCGCTGACGAGGACGACAGGCCCACTCGCAAGGGTGACGAAGGCGGCGGCGCCATCCCCGCTCAGGATGCAGCCGGTCGGCGTCTCCTCGGGCATGTCGAGACGTAGCGCTTCATAAGCATTATCTTGCCCGGTCAGCTGGAATGGCCTGGATGCGCCGGAAAAATGCACCGCGCCGATGACGACAGCGAGCCCCAGCACCACCATGATTGCAAGCAAACCAAGCGACATGAGCGTTTGTATCGACGCAATCCGCGCACCGCAAGCGATCCGCGCCTCCCTGCAACGCATGGATCAGGACGCCGGGAACCAGCCCCAGGCGGCCCGGGCGAACAGCCATTGGCGACGAAGCGGTGAAATCTCCGGGACGCGCTGGAGCAGGTGCGGCCCGGCTTCGAGCGTCGCGGACAGATAGGCGGGAACCGGTGCAAGCGGCAGGAACACCGGCCGCAGTTGCGGCGCGAGGTCGCCAATGGCCGCCAGCGCCCTGGCGTGATGCTCGCGCGCCAGGGCGACGAAGGCGGCGACGGCCCGCTCATGCCGCTGGTCCCAGGGCTCGCCAAGCCATTCCGCCGCGGTCAGTCCGGTAGCGGCCAGCATGTCCCCCGGCAGATAGCACTTGCCGGCGGCGCGCAACGAACCGGCGCGCAGCGCCAGCCCCGCCAGCGCTTGCGCCACTCCCCCATGCCCGCAGGCGTCCGCGAGATCCGCTCCGGCCTCGCCTCCCGCCGCAAGGGCCAGCAGGAGCAGCAGGCAGGAAGACGTTTCCCCGCAATACCCCTCCAGCGTGGCGCGGTCGGGCATCGGATCATGATAGAGATCGAAGACCCGCGCATCCAGGAGGGTCAGCAAAGACTGCCGGGAAAAGCCGAACTGCCTGATCGCGCTGTTGAGTGCGGCCGCCGTCGGGTGCTCATTGCGTTCATCGCCCGCCTCTATAGCGTCGCGCCACCATTGCAGGCGAATTTCGCCCGCCATCGGCTCGCGAACGCGCTGGCCGATGCTCGCAACCTCCGCGTTGAAGGCGTAGAGCGGCGCGGCGGCGGCGCGCAGGGTCTGAGGCAGATAAAGCGTTGCCAGATAGCGGTCCGGGTCTGCCTGACGCAGCGCCGCCAGCAGCGGGTCGCCCTGCATCAATCCACCGCGATCAGCGCGGCTGCGACGGCGCGTTCCTCGGAGAGCATCACGTTGAAGGTGCGAACCGCCGCGCCGGTGGTCATGGAATCAGCAAAGATCGAGCGTCCCCGGAACGCCTCGCGCCAGTCCGGCTTGAGCAGCGCAATGTCGCGGCCGGCCCCCACCAGAAGCACCTCGATCGCCTCGTGTTCGGCCAGAACCCGCGCGAAGGCTTCCAGCGAAAGATCGGCGAAGCGGGGGGCGTTCCACGCATAGATCCCCGACGGCAGGCACATGAGGCTGCCGCGATGGCTCATGCCGGCAAAGCGGAACCCGCCATTGCCATAGGCGTCGATGGGAGCGCGGCCGGGAAAATGCGCCTCGCGCAATTCCATCCCGGCCGATCCGCTGACGGGGGCCGGTGTGGCCTGCCTGCCGCCATTCCGCGTCATTTCCGCCTCACGCGCCGGCGGCGTCGGTCGTCTCCGCGCCGGAGAAGGGTCCGGAGGGCGTTTCGTTATTGCCCACCTGGCCCGGCCGCAGCTTGAAGATGATCAGCACCGGCGCGGCGACGAAGATGGAGGAATAGGTGCCGACGAAGATGCCGAAGATCATCGCGAAGGTGAACGAGGCCAGCACCTCGCCGCCAAGGAAATACAGGGCGAACAGCGCCACCAATGTCGTCGCCGAGGTGAGGATCGTTCGCGACAGTGTGTGGTTGATCGACATGTCGATCAGATCGGGGACCGGCATCTTCTTGTATTTTCGCAAATTCTCGCGAATTCGGTCATAGACCACCACGGTGTCGTTCAGCGAATAGCCGACGATCGTCAAG
>JAUIBM010000058.1 GCA_030428345.1 Alphaproteobacteria bacterium
CAGCGCTGCGGGGCGACATAGATGTCCATGCAGCGATGATAGTCCGGAATGGAGGCGGCCGGCACCTCGCCCAGCCAGATAAAGCGATCCGAAAATCCGCTGTCCTCGATCTTCGCGCGGATGCCGCGGGAAAAGCTGCGCTGGTCCTTCTTCACAAGTCCGGTGAGCACCGCATTGACGTCCTGCGTTTCGCGCATGATCGCCAGCATCGCGTCGACGAACAGGTCCGTACCCTTGTCGGGACGGACGCGTCCGAAGCAGCCGACCAGGATCGAGTCGGGCAGGTCGAGCCTGGCGCGAAGACGCTTCCTGTCGTCGGCGGGATGAAACTCGTTCGTATCGATGCCGTGCGGTATGACGACCGCAGGACGCTTGAGATAGGCGGCCGAGGCCTGCGATGTCGCGATGAGCGCATCCATCCTGGCGATCAGCATCCGCGTGAACCAGCCATGCTCGCGTTGCGAGGCGGAGGTGAAGACCAGGCGAAGCGGCATGTTCAGGACGTCGCGAAAGAAGACGCCGAGAATCATGTCGTTGTTTCGGCGCGCATGCCAGATGCGAAACGGCCTGCCGGATGGCCGGGGCCAGAGCTTCCAGAATTCATGGGCCTTGACCTTGCCACGGGCCGGGTCGGCGATGCCGCCGAAGACGGCGACCCCGAAATCACGCTGCTGCCGCGCCACCACCCGATCAAGAGTCGAGTTGACGCCGGAATATCGAGCGCCGAGATTGGCGGCGATGGCGACCGTCGCTTTGGCTTCCCAAGCCATCCCGCGCACTCCAGAACACAATTTCGCGCCGGAATAACGCCAGCACCCCAATGAATGAAAATAACCTTTTGACAGTCTCGACACAATTTCCTTGGCGGCCAAACAGCGGATCGGCGCAAGGCGATGGCATCAGTGATACATTACAATCACAGTTTGCGCCGAGCACCCCCGCTTGGTCGCTTCCCTGCGTTTGCACATCGGCTCAGGTAATATATGTTTACCTCCATGAACCCATTGAACTTCACGAGTCCGGGGTCTTCCGCCGTGCGTTCATCTGGCCGGGACGAACGGGATGAAGCTGTTGCGGGGTGATCCGGGCAATGACGAAAGGCACTGCGTGGACGGGCCAGCCAAACACCCCAAGTTTCTCCGCGCCGTGGCGGCCAATCCATGATCTGCAGGGCGATTACGCTGATCTACATCCTTCTTGCGGTGGGTTCGCTGGCGCTGATCCCGATCAGCGCACTCGGCCTGTTCGGCGTGGAGCCCGACCCGCTCGCCGGGGTCTTCGCGCTCCTGCTGGCAATGCCGTGGACCATGCTGATCGAAAAGTTCGTCGAACTGCCGGGCGTCGCCGCCAACATGGCGCTTGTGGCGATTTGCCTCGCGGCCAACGCCGCCATTCTGGCGCTCGCCTGCCGCATGCTCGGCAGGGTCAGCCTTGGCGCAAACCGCCCGTGAAGATTGCGATGCGACAGAAAATCGCCCATCCTGCCGGCACCCGAATTGACGGCGGACCATCAAATGGCATTCGAGCCGCAAGCAACCGGATTAGGCGAAGGCGGATCGAAAGACCGCGTCGCGCGTTGTTTGTCTGGCGAAACACCGAATGCCTTCTCCGACTGCAGCTGAGCGTGAAACCGCGAGCGGCTTACTGACCTCGGTCAGCTCGCCGGCGCCACGCGAAGGGGGCTCCGTCCCGCAAGGGACGGCGCTTCCCCGTGGGCGGATTGCGGGGCGCGCGTCGTGGCTCGAAACGGGAGCATGCTCGATTGACGACTGAACAGATCATTCTTTTTGCCCTTTTCGCGGTCATTCTGGGGATGCTGTTGTGGGGGCGGTTCCGCCACGACCTGATCGCCGCTGCCGGCCTGTTCTGCGGCGTGGCGCTCGGCGTCGTGCCCGAGGACCTCGCCTTCAGCGGCTTTTCCAATCCCGCCGTGGTGATCGTCGCCCTGGTATTGATCGCCTCGCGCGCCTTTGAAAATTCCGGCGTACTGGGGGCGATTTCCAGGCTTGCCGTCAACGAGAAGCGCCCCGTCGCGCTGCATGTGGCGCTGATCGCCGGCATCGGCGCCGGGCTTTCGGCGGTTATCAACAATGTCGCAGCGCTCGCCATGCTGATGCCGATCGACGTGCAGGCGGCGCGACGCGCCAATCGTCCGCCCGGACGCACGCTGATGCCGCTCGCCTTCGCCACGATTCTGGGCGGCATGATCACGTTGATCGGAACCCCGCCCAATATCATCGCTTCGTCCATTCGCGCCCGCCAGCTCGGCGCGCCCTATGGCATGTTCGACTTCTCGCCGGTCGGCCTGGTCGTTGCCCTTGCCGGCGTCGCCTTCGTCGCCCTGATCGGCTGGCGGTTGGTTCCCGCGCGCCAGGACCAGTCGAGCGAATACGACGCGGAATCCTTCAGGGCCGAACTTCGGGTCCCCTCCGATTCGAAACTCGACGGTACTGTCGGCGCGGAACTGGACGAAGCGGCCGAGCAGGCCGACGCGGTGCTCTCGGGGATCGTGCGCGACGGGGAAAGGCTGCCCGGCGCATTCCGCTCCAAGACCATCCAGTCGGGCGATCTGCTGGTTGTCGAGGGCTCGAGCGATTCCATCGCCGCGCTGATCAAGGCGCTCGATCTGCAGCGCATCGAGCCCGATGACGACGAAAGCGCCGCCCCGCACGGCGAGGAGAAGGGCAAGAAGGCGGAAGGCGGCGGGCCGGAGATCGTGGAGGCGGTGGTGCGCTCGGATTCCTGGCTCGTGGGACGCACGGCGGCGGGCCTCGATATCCGCCGCCGCTTCGGCATCGCGCTGCTGGGGGTCGCGCGATCGGGCCGCTTCTCGCGCGAGCAGATCGCCAACCGCAAGATCGCGGCGGGAGACGAATTGCTGATCTCCGGCCGTCAGGCGGGCTCGCGCCCGATGCTGCGCCAATTGGGCCTGATCGCGGTCAACCGGGTTGGCGTCTCGCCCTTCGATCCGTTCAAGGCGAGCCTCGCCGTCGGGCTGTTCGCCGCCGCGATCATCGCCGCGACTACCGGCTTTCTTTCCTTCGCCACCGCCATGGCGATCGCCGTCGCCGGCTACGCCGCGTTTGGCCTTGTTCCGGCCCGCGAATTCTACAGCCAGATCGAATGGCCGGTCGTCGTCATGCTGGCCTGCCTGCTGCCGCTCGGCGCCGCCTTCGAGCAGGTGGGCGGCACCTCGCTGATCGCCGGCGGCATCGCCGAACTGGCGCAGGGGCAACCGCCGGTGCTGGCGCTGATCGCGATCATGGTGGTGACGCTCACCCTGTCGGACGTTCTCAACAATGTCGCGACCATGGTGATCACCGGCCCGGTGGCGATCGACCTGGCGCAGCGCCTCAACGTCAATCCCGACACCTTCCTGATGGGGGTGGCGATTTCCGCTTCCTGCGCCTTCCTCACGCCGATCGGGCACAAGAACAACACGCTGATCATGGGCCCCGGCGGGTTCCGCTTCTCGGACTACTGGCCGATGGGCTTGCCGCTGGAAATCGTCGTTCTGCTGGTCTCCGTTCCGATGCTGCTGTGGGTCTGGCCATTGTGACATTCGCCGAAACGTTCCATGCTCGCGCGCGCGTCCGGCCGACCGCGGCAGGCGCCGTGATCGGCGCGCCGAAATCGCCGGAACGCGTCTGCGGGGGCGGCAATGCGGGAGCGGATATTGCCAGAGCTGCCAGTATTGCCGGAACCTGCCGACGCCATTTTCAGGCTTGGCGTCGCGCTGGCGATCGGCCTGCTCGTCGGTCTGGAACGGGGCTGGCGCGAGAGGGACGAGCCGGCGGGCGGAAGAACGGCGGGAATCCGCACCTTCGGGATCAGCGGATTGCTGGGAGCCGTCCTTGCGATGCTCGCGGGCAGCCTTTCCAGCGGCCTTGTCTTCGCCGTCGGGTTTGCGGCCTTCGCGCTGGTCTTCAGCTGGTTCCAGACGCGCGAATTGCAGCATGAACACAGTTTCAGCGCGACCAGCGTCGTCGCCGGCCTGTGCGTCTTCGGCCTTGGCGGGCTGGCTGTCTCGGCCGATTACCGGGTAGCCGCAGCGGCCGGGGCCGCGCTGGCCGGACTGCTCGCCAGCCGCGATCTGCTGCATGGATTGCTGGTGCGCCTGTCCTGGCCGGAACTGCGCTCGGCTGTCGCGCTGGCGGTGATGACGACCGTCGTCCTGCCGGTCCTTCCCAACCGGGCGATCGACCCCTGGGGCGGCTTCAACCCCTGGCAGATCTGGCTGTTCACCGTGCTGACGGCCGCCATTTCCTATGCCGGCTATGTCGCGGTTCGGCTGATGGGGCCGGCGCGCGGGCTTATCGTCAGCACGTTCGCCGGGGCTGTCGTTTCATCGACGGCGGTTACCCTCTCGCTCGCGCGCAGCTCGCGCTCCGGCGACAATCCGATCGCCCTTGCCGGCGGTGCGACGCTGGCGGCCGCCGTTTCCGTGCTGCGGGTCCTGGCCGTCGTCGCGCTCCTGCGGGCCCCGCTCCTGCAGGCCGTCGCCCCGGCGGCCCTGGCCGCTGTCGCCACGCTCGCCGGACTGGGACTCGCCCTGGTGCTGCGCGGGGCCGCGCAGCCCGGCGAAGGCGGCTCGAAAAGCAGGAACCCGTTCGACCTGATCCCGCTGCTCGCCTTCGCCCTGGCTCTGGCGACGGTCTCCACGCTTGCCGCCGGCCTGTCGGCGCGTTTCGGCGAGGCGAGCCTGCTGGCGACTTCCGGCGTCTCGGCGCTCTTCGACGTCGATGTCGCGGTCCTGAGCGCGCTACGGCTGGCCCCGGAGGCGGCCTCGTCCTCGTCGATCGTCCAGGCGGTGCTGTTCGCTCTGCTGGCGAACACCTTCGGCAAGCTGGTGCTGGCGATATCGGTGGGCGCGCCCCGCTTCTGGCTGCCGTTTGCCGCCACCACGGCTGTCGCGGCCGGCGCGGCGAGCGCCGTGTTCCTGCTGCCGTCGATTTGAGACGGGCCGCCAGGGCGGCGCAGAAGCGCGTCGCGAAGGGAACGCATGTCCAGCAGGCTACGGGCATGATACGCATTGCCCAGGGGCGGCGGGAGGATGAACAGTGCCAAGAATGATCCTTGTTACCGGAGCCACGGGCGGCATGGGGCGGCCATTATGCGAACGGCTGGCGCAATCGGGCGACGGCATTGTGCTCGCCGCGCGCGGCCGACCCGCACTGGAAGCGCAGGCCGGCGAACTGAAGGCGGCGGGCGCCACCGGTCCGATCCATGTTCTGCCGGTCGACATGGCCGATCTGCAATCGGTCGCCGACTTCGGCAAGGCGCTGGCGGGCCTCGACGTAACGCTCGACGGGGCGGTGCTGATGCCGCCGCAAATGCCGCGCACCGACGACCCGCTCCCCGACGCCGAGGTCTGGACGAGGCTCTTTCAAGGCAGCTTCATCGGCCCGCTGGCGCTGCTCAAGCATGCGATCGCCGCCATGCGGCCCGATCCCGGCGCGGGCCGCCGGGCGAAGATCGTGATCGTCTCGGGCATTTCCTCGGCGCAGGTCCTGGGGCATTACGCAACCGCGAACGTGCTGCGCACCGCCTGGCTGGGCCAGGCCAAGACGTTGGCATTCGCCCTGGGACCCTCGGGAATTCACGTCAACACGGTCTCGTTCGGCGGCACGCTCACGGCCCATTACGCGGGTCTGGTGGAGGCGCGCGCCGCCGCCAATGGCGTGACGCCGGACCAGCAGATCGCGGCGGAGACGGAAAACGTGCCGCTGCGCAAATATTGCACCCCGCAGGAGGCGGCGCTGACCGTCGACACGTTGCTCTCGGCCTTTTCCGACCACATGACCGGCATCAATCTGCTGCAGGATGGCGGCTTCACCCGCGCCTATTGAGGGTGGCCGGTAGGCCGGGGCCATGCGCGCCGGACGCTGCTTGCGGCGAATCGTCGCGCATCCTTCGCCGGACCTGGAAGCATAGCGCGGGGCTCCGGCGTCTTCGCCTTTGCCTGATACGCGGCGATACGCTATTGATTTACGTTCGGGCACGCGAGGAGGCGTTCCGGCTTAGACCAAAGGCGCGGTTGAGCGAAGAGCGGTTTTCGACTTGATTGCGCGACGGGGAATCGAAACGCGGGCAGGCCCAGGGGCCGGCTGACGGGTCGACACATAACCGGGAACCATGGCGCGACCGTAATAGCGGCGCGCCTGAGGGAACCGGGGCAAGGGAGGAGCCATTGCCGTCACCGGCGAACGATAGCGTTCGGGGCCGAGAGCCTGCGACGTTTCCGCAATTCCTGTTGTTGAACGAGCAACGCTTCGGCTCGATCGCCGCGATGCGCCACAAGGATGGCGGCATCTGGCGAAGCTGGACCTGGGCGGAACTGTGCGACGAAGTCCGCGCCTATTCGCTCGGGCTGCGCGAACTCGGCCTGAAGGCGGGCGACCGCGTCGCCATCATCGGCCAGAACCGGCCGCGCCTCTACTGGACCTTCTGCGCCGTGCAGGCGCTGGGCGCGGTGCCGGTGCCGGTCTATGCCGATTCGGTCGCCGACGAGATGGTCTATGTGCTCAACCACGCCGAGGTGACCTTCGCGGTGGCGCAGGACCAGGAGCAGGTGGACAAGGTCCTGTCGATGGGAGACCAGGCGCCGCTGCTGCGCACGATCCTGTATGACGAGACGCGCGGCTTGCGCGACTACGAGGAATCGAACCTGCATTCCATCGACGCCGTCCAGGCCATGGGCCGCGAGGCGCTGGCCCGCTCGGGCGATACGGAGTGGAAGGCGGGCATCGCGGCGGGCAAGGGCGGCGACCTCGCCGTCATGCTCTACACCTCGGGCACGACGGGCAAGCCCAAGGGGGTGATGCTCTCCTTCGACAATCTCGTCATATCGGCGCGCAGCGGAAATTCCTTCGACAAGCTCGACTTCAACGAGGTCGTGCTCGCCTATCTTCCGCTGGCCTGGGTCGGCGACCACGTCTTCACCTATGCCCAGGCCTATGTCGCCGGCTATTGCGTGTGCTGCCCGGAAAGCCCCGACACCGTGAGCGAGGACCGGCGCGAGATCGCCCCGACCTATTTCTTCGCCCCGCCGCGCGTCTACGAGACGCTGCTGACCGGGATCATGGTGCGCATGGAGGATGCCGGCAAATGGAAGAAGCGCATGTTCCGCTACTTCATGGACAATGCGCGCCGGGTGGGCGAACCGATCCTCAATGGCGAGAAGGTCTCGCTTTCCGACCGGATCAAGTACCGGCTGGGAGAACTGATGGTCTACGGGCCGCTGAAGAACCAGCTCGGCTTCCTCAACATGCGGGTCGGCTACACCGCGGGCGAGGCGATCGGGCCGGAGATCTTCCGCTTCTACCGCTCGCTCGGACTCAATCTGAAGCAGCTCTACGGCCAGACGGAAGCCAGCGTCTATATTTCGGCCCAGCCCGACGGCGAGATCAGCGCCGAGACGGTCGGGCGTCCCTCGCCCGGCGTGGAGATCGAGATCGCCGAATCCGGCGAGGTCATGTACCGCTCGCCCGGCGTCTTCCTGGGCTATTACAAGAATGAGGAGGCGACGCGCTCGACCAAGACCGAGGATGGCTGGGTACATACGGGCGATGCCGGCTTCATCGACGCGGAAGGCCATCTGCGGATCATCGACCGCGCCAAGGATGTGGGCCGGCTGGCCGATGGCAGCCTGTTCGCGCCGAAATACATCGAGAACAAGCTCAAGTTCTTCCCCAATATCAAGGAGGTGGTGGCGTTCGGAGACGGCCGCGATTTCGTCGCGGTGTTCCTGAACATCGACCTGACCTCGGTCGCAAGCTGGGCCGAGCGCAACAATGTCTCCTATGCCAGCTACCAGGAGCTCGCCGCCCATCCGCGCGTCTACGCCATGATGGAAGAGCATGTCGACCAGGTGAACCGGGACCTGGCCTCCGAGGAAATGATGGCCGGCTCGCAGATCCGGCGCTTCCTCGTCCTGCACAAGGAACTGGACGCCGATGACGGCGAGTTGACGCGCACGCAGAAGGTGCGCCGCTCCTTCATCGCCGAACGGTATGGCGAGCTGATCGAGGCGCTGTATGACGGCTCGACCAGCAAGCATGTCGATACGGAGGTCGTGTTCGAGGACGGACGCAAGGGCCGCATTTCCGCGACGGTGGAAATCCGCGACCGCCCGCCCGTGCCGGTCACCGCGTTTCGCAAGGAGGCCGCCGAATGAACGCCCATGTTCAAGCCCCCCGCTCGCTCGGCGTGCGGGCCGACGACGGCATCGCACGCGGCGCGCCGCTGCTGGTGATGGACAACATCTCGCTGGCTTTCGGCGGGGTGAAGGCGATCACCGACATTTCCTTCGACGTGCGCAAGGGCGAGATCCGCGCGATCATCGGTCCGAACGGCGCCGGCAAGACCTCGATGCTCAACGTCATCAACGGCTTCTATCATCCGCAAAAGGGCACGATAACCTTTCGCGGCCAGGCGCGGCGGCGCATGCGGCCGCACGAGGCGGCGCGCCAGGGCATCGCCCGCACCTTCCAGAACATCGCCCTGTTCAAGGGAATGACGACGCTCGACAACATCATGACCGGGCGCATCACGCTGATGAAGCGCAACATGGCATGGCAGGCGCTGTGGCGCGGCCCGGCCGAGCGCGAGGAAATCGAGCACCGCGAGGCGGTGGAGCAGATCATCGACTTCCTGGAGATCGAGCATATCCGCAAGGTTCCGGTCGGCCGCCTGCCCTACGGGCTGCAGAAGCGGGTGGAGCTGGGCCGGGCGCTGGCGGCCGAGCCGGCGCTGCTTCTTCTGGACGAACCGATGGCGGGCATGAACGTCGAGGAGAAGGAGGACATGAGCCGCTTCATCCTCGATGTGAACCAGCAATACGGCACGACGATCGCACTGATCGAACATGACATGGGCGTGGTGATGGACCTCTCCGATCGCGTCGTGGTTCTCGACTATGGGCGCAAGATAGGCGACGGTTCGCCCGATGACGTGCGCAACAACCAGGCCGTCATCGACGCCTATCTGGGCGTCCCGCACGAGTGACCGCCCGGTTCGAGAACATCCACGGGCGAAACAACGGAGAGTTCGACAATGCAGATAACCCTGGCCCCCGAGCCGCTGATCGCCCTTGCCGCGGGCATCATCATCCTGCTCGCCCCGCGCTTCCTCAATTACGTGGTGGCGCTCTACCTGATCGTCGTCGGTCTGATCGGACTGTTTCCCAATCAGATGGCGAACCTGATGCACTGACGCCGCTAGCGGCTGAAGGGAGGAGAAGCACTTGAGCCCGGCAATTCTGAACCTGATGGAAACCACGCTCAACGGCCTGATGGCCGGGGTGATGTATGCGCTCGTGGCGCTGGGCTTCGTGCTGATCTTCAAGGCGTCGGGAATCTTCAACTTCGCGCAGGGGGTGATGGCGCTGTTCGCCGCCCTCACCCTCGTCGGCTTCCAGACCGGGCAGGTGCCCTTCTCCCATCTCATCCGGGCCGTCACCGGCCTGGAGGTCGAGCATTGGGGGCCGGGCATGCCGACCATTCTGGCGATCATCCTGTCGATGGCGGTGATGATCGCGCTCGCCTTCCTGATCGAGCGGTACGTGCTCAAGCATCTGGTCAACCAGGAGCCGATCATCCTGTTCATGGCGACCATCGGCCTTGCCTATTTCCTGGAAGGCTTCGGCGACCTGATGTGGGGTTCCGACGTCAAGACCATGAATGTCGGCCTGCCCTCGGGCGGCTCCTTCTGGTGGGAGGACGTGACCAAGACCTGGGCGGCGGCCGGCTCGGATTATTACGGCATGTATATCGACCTGCTCGACGTCTCGGCGACCATCGTCGCGGTCATCCTGGTGGTCGGGCTGACGCTGTTCTCGCAATATACGGCCACCGGACGCGCGCTGCGCGCGGTCGCCGACGACCATCAGGCGGCGCTTTCTGTGGGGATTTCGCTGCGCACCATCTGGGTCATCGTCTGGTCGATCGCCGGTTTCGTGGCGCTGGTCGCCGGAATCATGTGGGGCGCGAAATCGGGCGTGCAGTTCTCGCTGTCCCTGATCGCACTCAAGGCGCTGCCGGTGCTGATCCTGGGCGGGTTCACCTCGATCCCGGGCGCGATCGTCG
>JAUIBM010000636.1 GCA_030428345.1 Alphaproteobacteria bacterium
AGCAGGACGATCACCGCCAGCCGGCGCAGGTTTGCGAGGTCGAGGCCCAGGAATTTCGGCGGCTCCTGTTCTTCTGCCGAACCGGCGTCGATTGCGGCGGCTTCAGCCGCCAACTGGTTCTCGATTTCCTCCTCTTGCGATACCGGCTGCTCGCGCCGGAGCAGCGTGAAGCCAAGGAAGAGCAGCGCTAAGACCAGCAGCAGCCCGGAATAGATGAAGGGCAGGGTGCGCCATGTCAGGCCGCCGACGCCCTTGGTGACGGCGGCTCCGGTTGGATTGACGAAAAGGAAGCCGCCTATGGCGATGGCCAGGACCACAAGGCCGAGCGTCAGGTCTTTCGCTTTGTCAGTGTGCATGCCGTCCCCGTCGCAAGCGTGTGTCGTTCAGCTTTCCGACCGCTTCATGCGGCGCGCCCGATGCCGCCCATGTGCAGGTATTTCATCTCGGTGAACTCCTCGATCCCGTAGCGCGAGCCTTCGCGCCCGAGCCCCGAATGCTTGACGCCGCCGAAGGGCGCGATTTCATTGGAGATGAGGCCCGAATTGATGCCGACCATGCCGTATTCGAGCGCTTCGGCGACACGCCAGACGCGCCCGAGATTGGTGGCGCAGAAATAGGCCGCGAGGCCGAATTCGGTGTCGTTGGCGAGCGCGATCACCTCGTCTTCGTCACTGAAGGAGAAGACGGGGGCGAGCGGGCCGAAGGTCTCTTCGCGGGCGAGCAGCATCTCGCGGTTCGCCCCCGTCAGCAGCGTCGGCTCCGCGATATGGGTTTCGACCTTGGCGAGGACATCGGCATCGATCAGCGGGCCTATCTCCACGCCGTCACCCCGCCCGTCGCCGACCTGCATCGCCTTGATGCGGGAGGCTAGCGCCTCGACAAAGGAATCGTGGATTCCTTCCTGCGCATAGATGCGATTGGCGCAGACGCAGGTCTGGCCGGCATTGCGAAACTTGCTTGCCATGGCCGCGTCGACTGCGGTTTCCAGGTCCGCATCGTCGAAAACGATGAACGGCGCGTTTCCGCCGAGTTCCAGGCTCAGTTTCTTGATCGAGGGCGCTGACTGGCGCATCAGCAGCCGTCCGACCTCGGTCGAGCCGGTGAAGGTCAGCTTGCGCACCAGATCATTGGCGGTCAGTTCGCCCCCGATGGCCGCCGCTTCCATTCCGGTCACCACGTTGAGTACGCCGTCGGGAAGGCCGGCCTCCAGTCCAAGTTCGGCGAGCGCCATGGCCGAGAGCGGCGTCTGCTCAGCCGGCTTGAGCACCAGCGTGCAGCCGGCTGCGATGCCCGGAGCGATCTTGCGGGTCACGGTGGCGATGGGGAAATTCCATGGCGTGATCGCGGCGGCGACGCCGATCGCCTGACGCAGCACAAGGATACGCGCGCCTGCCTTGTTGGTCGGGATGATGTCGCCGTAGACGCGGCGCGCTTCCTCCGCGTACCAGCGCACGAAGCTCGCGCCATACACGACTTCGCCGCGCGATTCCGCGATCGGCTTGCCGTTTTCCGCCGTAAGCAATTGCGCCAGCGTCTCCTTGTTGTCGAGGATCAGCGCGTACCAGCGCATCAGGATGTCGGCGCGCTCCTGCGCGGTGCGCTCGCGCCAGGCGGGAAGCGCTCGTGCGGCGGCCTCGATCGCCTCGCGAGTCTCGGCTGCGCCCATGTCCGGAACCGAGGCTATTACCTGGCCCGTGGCAGGGTCGGTTACGTCGAAGCGGGCATCGAGGGTGGCGGGGCAGTATTGTCCGTCAATTATCGTTTTCGGAGTGCGGCAGCCTGCGAGCACCGCCGACGCGTCTTTCTGTGGTTTCGTAACGGAAATTACGCTCTCCGCTTCAGTCATGCCGCGTTCTCCCAACAGTGCAATGCCGATCATTATGTCGACATAAAGCGCGTTCGCAAGCGTTTTGTCGGTGATCAATTAAAAAATGTCAGACAAAATGATGTGGCGACGTTCGGTTGGTTGAGCGTCGCGCGCCCAGGCGCCTCGGGATGCGGATGGGCTG
>JAUIBM010000059.1 GCA_030428345.1 Alphaproteobacteria bacterium
ACCGGGCCGAGATACTTGCGGCTGTAGTTCTCCGGGCTCCAGCCGCGGATCGTCACCGGCTGGTCGACGCGCATCGATTCGGGATAGTTGCCGGCCTCGAGAGCGGCGAGGAACACGAACGGCTTGAACGAGGAGCCGGGCTGACGCTGCGAGGAGGTTGCGCGGTTGAACTGGCTCTCGCCGTAATCACGCCCACCGACGATGGCCCGGACCGCGCCGTCGGTGTCCATCGCCACCATGGCGCCTTCCTTGGCCTTGTACTGCGCCCCGTACTGGCGAAGGGTCGATTCGATCGCGTCCTCGGCGGCCTTTTGCAGATCCAGATCGACGGTGGTCTTGACCACAAAGGTGCGCGAGGGCAGGCGCACCGCCAGCTTCTTTACCTCTTCAAACGCCACGTCGAGGAAATAGTTCGGCCCTTCCTCCTCGTTGCGCTCGATGACGGAGGCCGGCCTGCGTCGTGCGCCGATCACCTGCCCCTCGGTCATGAAACCGGCCTGCACCATATTGGTCAGCACTTCATTGGCGCGGGCGCGGGCCGCGGGCAGGTTGACGTGCGGGGCATATTTGGTCGGGGCCTTGAAAAGTCCGGCAAGCATGGCGGCCTCGGCCATGTTGATCTCACGAACGGATTTGCCGAAGTAGAACTGCGAGGCGGCCTCCACGCCGAATGCGCCGCCGCCCATATAGGCGCGGTCGAGATAGAGCTTGAGAATCTCCTTCTTGGTCAGGTTCATCTCAAGCCAGAGCGAAAGGAAGGCTTCCTTGACCTTGCGGTCGATGGTGCGCTCGTTTGACAGGAAAAGGTTCTTCGCCAGCTGCTGGGTGATGGTGGAGCCGCCTTGTACCACCGAATTGGCGCGGACATTCTCGACCATTGCGCGCGCGAGGCCCAGGAAATCGATGCCGACATGTTCGAAGAAGCGCCGGTCCTCGGTCGCCAGCACGGCCTTGATGAAATTGTCCGGCAGGGCGTCGATTTCTTCCGAATCGGTCTGCCTTATGCCGCGCCGCCCGATATCCTTGCCGTTGCGATCGAGAAAGGTGATCGCGTAATCACCGCTGGTGCGCCAGTCGCGCGTGGTTTCCTCGAATGCCGGCATTGCCAGCGCCAGCAACAGGACGGCGCCGCCCAGGCCAAGTGTGACGCCCTCGCCCATTATCTCGATCAGGAGCCGCCGCCAGCCGGTGACGCGGAATCTGCGGAAGAAGATGACGACATTTTCCCAGCGGTCGCCCGCGTCCTCGAAGGCGCGAAAAAGCGTATCGTCGATCCAGGAATCGAACTCCAGGAGCCGGTTTCGGGCATTTCCCTTGCCCTGATTGGCGAACGGATTGCGCAATTGCGGCTCACTTCCGACTGTCAAACGATGTTCGCGACACATATAGCATGGCGCGGCGGATTTGGAGAGTTTTGCGAATGATGCGGCCAAAAAGCGGCGCGAAGGCAACGACACCCGAAAATGGCGGCGCGCAGCGCGGCTATTGGAAGGAGAAATCGCTTGCCGAAATGTCTTCCGCCGAGTGGGAAGGGTTGTGCGACGGCTGCGGGCGTTGCTGCCTCAACAAGCTCGAGGACTGGGATACGGGCGAAATACACTGGACCAATGTCGCCTGCCGGCTGCTGGACGGGCATAGCTGCGCCTGCAGCGACTATTCCAACCGCTTCGACCATGTGCCGGACTGCATCCAGCTCACGCCCGCAAAGGTGAGCGAACTGGGCTGGCTGCCGCCCAGTTGCGCCTATCGCCTGGTGCATGAGGGCAAGGACCTGATGCCCTGGCACCACCTCGTTTCAGGCAGCCGGGAGACGGTTCACGAGGCGGGCGTCTCGGTGCGCGGACGCTGCGTGCCGGAGGACGGCATCGAGCCGGAAGACTATGAAGAGCATCTCGTGCGCTGGCCCGGCCAGATGCCGCGCAGGCCGCGCAAGGCATCAGCCGGCGGATAGGGCCGGGCAGGGTCTTGAGCCTGGGCTATTCTTGTCGCGCAAGGGCCGGATCTCAGCCCGCCACGACGCGCTTTCGGATCATCTTTGCCGGGGCGCCTGAATAAACGCCCCACGGCTCCAGCGAGCCTGTCGCGACACATCCCAGTCCGACAACCGCGCCTTCGCCCACGACAGTTCCCGGCCCGAGCACCGATTTGGCTGCGATCCAGGCGCCATCGCCAATGGTGATGGGCCGGGTGATCAGATCGAAGCCCGGCCGCGACCAGTCATGGCTGCCGGTGCACAGATAGACTCCCTGCGACAGCGCAACATGATTGCCGATCGTTACGGTCGCTAGATTGTCGATCCATGCGCGCTCGCCGATCCAGACATGATCGCCGACCACCAGCCGCCAGGGGAATTTCACCTGGACCCGCGGCTTGATCACCACGCCGTCGCCGATCTTCGCGCCGAAAAGGCGCAACAGGGCCACACGCCAGCCTGATCCGGGAAACCAGCTCGACATGGCGAAGGCGTCGGCAATGAGCCAAAGCATCTCGCACCATCGCGGCGCGCCGCGCTCGAAATCGCTATTCTGGAACTGATCGAGGCGGACCGGGTTCATTGCGGGGACCTTTGTGCGGCGTGTTCCACACGGGAATCGGAAGATTGCAGACCATTGTCGCAGGTTGCGCGCCGGTCAAGTTTTCGTGCCCGCAAAGGATCGAAATCCAGCCTCGCAAAAAAGCGTAGTGTTCTAGGAATAAATTCCTTGACGCCGTGACGGTGATCAGGTAGGGTTTGTTTATGGTCGAAGAAGTGCGGCCGAGAGAGGCCCTCCGGCCCTGGCGCGGGGTCGCGCCAGAATAACACCAATCGGAATTTATCGACATGAAGACTGCTGCACCCGCCCGCAAGGCGCGCGTGTCCGGTTTCGGCCGCCTTGCGGCCCGGCTCTCGCGCATGCTGGGCAAACAGATCGACGCGCTGGAAGCCGATCCGCCCGACGGTTTCTCCGAAGCCCGCGTCAAGGCGCTGCTGCTGCTCGCCAAGACGCTCGGTGCGATGGAAGAGGCAACGTCACGTAA
The DNA here is from genome assembly GCA_030428345.1 of Alphaproteobacteria bacterium. Taxonomy (GTDB): domain Bacteria; phylum Pseudomonadota; class Alphaproteobacteria; order Rhizobiales; family Rhizobiaceae; genus BOKV01. The sequence continues at coordinate 3,019 of JAUIBM010000059.1, forward strand.
TGAAAAGGCAGAAGATGGCGAGCAGTCAGACACCGGCGATCTTCTGGAATTCCGCCGCGAACTTGAGAAGCGCATTGCTGCGCTTGGTCCGGCGCAGCCTGACGACCCGGTTTCTGGAGACCCTGTCGCCGGATGAGCTGCGCCGCCTGCATGGCGACTGGCCGGTCTTCGCGAACCTGGCGCAGCGTCCGCCGCTCGAACAATGGCGGACATGGCTGCTGCTCGGCGGACGCGGCGGCGGCAAGACCTGGGCCGGCGCGCATTGGCTCAAATCCCTGGTTGCCCGCGACCCGCACATAGCGGGCGACGCCGCCGGTCGGGTAGCGCTGGTCGGCGAGACCTTCGCCGACGCGCGCGCCGTGATGGTGGAGGGCGAATCGGGCCTCCTCGCCGTGCATGGACGCGGCGAGCGGCCGCAATGGAATCCCTCGAAGCGCGAACTGGTATGGCGCGACGGCACGATCGGGCAGGTGTTCTCCGCCTCCGACCCGGAAGGCCTGCGCGGAAGCCAGTTCGGCGCGGCATGGTGCGATGAGGTCGGCAAATGGGAACACCCGGACGAGACCTGGGACATGCTGCAATTCTGCCTGAGGCTGGGCCGCGATCCGCGCCGCGTGGCGACGACCACGCCGCGTCCGCTCGCCCTGCTCCGGCGGTTGATCGCCGATCCGGCGACGCAGGTGACGCGGGCGAAAAGCTCGGACAATCGCGGGCATCTGGCGCCCGGCTTTCTCGAATATCTGAATGACCGCTATGGCGGCACAAGGCTTGGGCGGCAGGAACTGGATGGCGAGATCGTGGAGGATCGCGAGGATGCGCTCTGGCGTCGCTCAATGATCGAGGCGGCGCGTCTGGACGGCGCGGATGTCCCGACCTTGGAGAACCTGGAACGCATCGTCGTGGCGGTCGACCCGCCCGCCGGTTCCGGGCCCCACGCCGCGGCCTGCGGCATCGTCGCCGCCGGGCGCGACCGCGAAGGACGCTGCCTGGTGCTGGCCGACCGTTCGGTACAGCCGGCGACGCCGCTCAAATGGTCGATGGCGGCCATCGCCTTGTTTCGGGCCCTGGAGGCAGACTGCATCGTTGCCGAGGTCAATCAGGGCGGCGACATGGTGAAAGGCATGATCCACAATGTCGATCCGTCGGTGCCCGTGCGCGCGGTTCGCGCCAGCCGGGGCAAATGGCTGCGCGCCGAACCGGTGGCGCTGCTCTATGAGCGCGGGCTGGTGCGCCACGCGGGCCGGTTTGCCGAACTGGAAGACGAGATGTGCGCCGTCACGCGCGACGGAAAGGCCGAGGGCCGTTCGCCCGACCGGGTGGATGCCCTGGTCTGGGCGGTGAGCGAGCTGATGCTTGCCGGCCGCGCGGAACCGCGCATCCGCATGGTCTGAGCCTTCGCTCAGCTACTCAGACATAGCCGAAAGAGATCGCATGAACCCTCTTGTGGACTGGTTCCGCGCGCGTACGCGCCGGGAGACGAAATCGGCTGGCCTGCCATTGCTCGCCTTTCATGGCGCAGGAGAGGCAAGCTGGTCGGAGGCGCATAACGGCGCGCTCGCCCGCGAGGGCTTTGCCCGCAACGCGGTGGTGCATCGCTGCGTGCGCATGGTGAGCGAGGCTGCCGCCTCCCTGCCGCTGCTGCTCTACCAGGACGCCGACGAACTGGACGAGCATCCCTTGCTGACGCTGCTGGGCGAACCCAATCAGCGCCAGGGCGGCGGTGATTTCCGAGAGGCGCTGTACGGCCATCTTTCGATATCGGGCAATGCCTATGTCGAGGCGATCACCCTCAACGGCGAAGTGCGCGAACTGCATCTGCTGCGGCCCGACCGGGTCGACCCGGTAACCGACTCCACCGGCTGGGCCGTCGCCTATGATTATCGCGCCGGCAATTCCAGCCGCCGCATCGAGCTGACGGGCGATCCGCCCACGCTTCTGCATCTGACGCTTTTCAATCCGCTGGACGACATTTATGGCCTGCCGCCGCTGACCCCGGCGCATATGGCGCTGGACATTCACAATGCCGCCAGCCGCTGGAACAAGGCGCTGCTGGACAATTCCGCCCGGCCCTCCGGAGCGCTGGTTTATACGGCCGGCGAGGGCGTCAACCTGACCAGCGACCAGTATGAACGACTGAAGCAGGAACTGGAGAGCGGCTACACCGGCGCGGCGCGGGCCGGGCGGCCGATGCTTCTGGAGGGCTGGCTCGACTGGAAGGCGATGGGCTTTTCGCCGCGCGACATGGATTTTGTCCAGGCCAAGAATGGTGCGGCCCGCGACATCGCGCTTGCCTTCGGCGTTCCGCCCATGCTTCTCGGCATCCCCGGCGACAACACCTACGCCAATTACCAGGAGGCCAATCGCGCTTTCTGGCGCCAGACGGTATTGCCGCTCGCCACGCGTGTGACCGCCGGCCTCGGCGGCTGGCTGTCCAAGCTTCACGGCGGCGGGCTGCGGCTTGATTTCGACCGCGACGCGGTCGACGCGCTTTCGAGCGATCGAGACGCGTTGTGGCGCAGGTTGGGCGAAGCCCGGTTCTTGACCGTCGATGAAAAGCGGGAGGCGGTCGGCTACGGCCCCGCCGAGCCCGGCTTCCAACCGCAATCCGAGAGCCAGTCCCGGAGCGCGCCATGAGCACCGCATTCGCCATCACCCAGGAAGTCTGGGGCAAGCTCGCCGGCGCCGTCGCCGGGTCAGCGATATCGCTCGCCTATGTACTGCCGAGCGGTCGGCGCGAGGCGGCGCTGCGTTTCTTCACCGGCGTCGCCGCGGGCATGGCCTTCGGCACGCCGGTCGGCGTCAAGCTTGCCGATCATATGGGCGTCGCCGGACAGTTGAGCGGTCTGGAGATCGCCATGACCGGCGCCGGGGCGACCAGCCTTTGCGCCTGGTGGGCGCTTGGCGTCCTCGCTCGCATTGCGGCGCGCCTGCAGGCCCCGCGCAACGAAAGCTGATTTCGGAGACAATCATGAACGATGCCGCCCTCCTGCGGCTGCGCGAGACCAAATTCGCGCAGGCCGATTTCGATCGCGTGCAACTCGACGGCGTTTTCCGCGGCTATGCCAGCCTGTTCGGTGAAGTCGATCTGGGCAATGACAAGGTCCTGCCCGGGGCCTTTTCCGCAGCGCTCGCCCGCCGTGGCGCCGATGGCGTGCGAATGCTGTTCCAGCACGATCCCGCCCAGCCGATCGGCGTGTGGGACGAGATCGTCGAGGATGCGCGCGGCCTGCGCGTCGCGGGCCGCCTGACAACCACAACCGCCAAGGGGCGCGAGGTTCTGGAACTGATGCGAGCCGGGGCGATCGACGGATTGTCGATCGGCTTTCGCACCGTGCGATCGCGCGTTGAAAAGCCGGGCCGCACCCGGGCGATTCTCGAGGCCGATCTGTGGGAGATATCGGTCGTCACCTTTCCCATGCAGCCCGGCGCGCGGATCGACAGGCTCAAATCTGCCCGTGTGCCGCTGCCGAGCGTGCGGGAGTTCGAACATTGGCTCACGCGGGATGCGGGGCTGACGCGGGGCGAGGCGCGCACGGTGATCGCCAAGGGCTTCGTCCACCTTGCCGGCGAGCGGGAAGCCGCCGGCGCAACCCCCGACCTTGCCGGCGTGATCCGTTCCGCCGCGGGCCGGGTCCGTCCCTCTCACAGCTACAGGAACCAAGCATGACCCGAATGACCAAAGCGGCAGATCCCGGCGCGGGCAACGCCCAGGAAGTGGCGCTTGCCTTCGACGAATTCATGACCGCGTTTGAAGCCTTCAAGCAGACGAACGATGAAAGGCTGGCGCAGATCGAGAACATGGTCTCGCCCGACGTGGTGACGACCGAAAAGATGGAACGCATCGACCGCGCGCTCGACGAGCAGCGCCGGCTGATGGACAATCTGATCCTCAAGGGGCGGCGTCCGGCGCTGGACGGCGGCCCCTCGCTCAGCCATGCCGCCATGGAGCACAAGCAGGCCTTCGGCGCCTATGTGCGTCACGGCCAGGAGAACGGGCTGAAACGCTTCGAGCAGAAGGCGATGTCCTATGGCTCCGATCCCGATGGCGGCTATCTGGTCCCCGACGAGACGGCCGCGGAAATCGGCCGCCGGCTGGCGCTGATCTCGCCGATCCGCTCCATCGCCGCGGTGCGCACCGTTTCCTCCGCGATCTACAAGAAGCCCTTCGCGGTCAGCGGCCCGGCCACCGGCTGGGTGGCGGAGACCGGTCTTCGTCCGCAGACCGCGACGCCGACTTTGGCGGAACTGCAGTTTCCGACCATGGAAATCTACGCGATGCCGGCCGCGACCTCGAACCTTCTGGAAGATTCGGCTGTCGATATCGACGCCTGGATCGCCGGCGAAGTGGAGACCGCTTTCGCCGAACAGGAAAGCGCCGCCTTCATCAATGGCGACGGCGTCAACAAGCCGAAGGGCTTTCTGGCAGCCACCACGGTGGACGAAGCCGCCTGGGCGTGGGGCAAGCTTGGCTATGTCGCAACCGGCGTCAGCGCCGGATTTGCGGTGGCCAATCCTTCCGACCAGCTGATCGAGACGATCTACGCCCTGAAGGCGGGCTATCGTCAGAACGCCCAGTGGGTGATGAACCGCAAGACGCAGGCCGAGATCCGCAAGCTCAAGGACGCAGACGGAAACTATCTCTGGCAACCGCCGGCAACCGTTGGCGACAAGGCCATGCTGATGGGCTTCCCGGTCGCCGAAGCGGAGGACATGCCCGACATTGCCGCCGACTCGCTTGCTGTCGCCTTCGGCGATTTCGCACGCGGCTATCTGGTCGTCGACAGGGCCGGCGTGCGGGTCTTGGGGGATCCCTATTCCGCCAAACCCTACGTCCTCTTCTACACGACCAAGCGCGTCGGCGGAGGAATTCAGGATTTCGACGCGATCAAGCTTCTGAAATTCGGCGCGGCGTAACGGCGTTTCTCCCTCCGCCGTGGCGCTTCCCCCGGCGCCATTCGCGCCGATTGCGGCCCCGCATGCCTCCTGCGGGGCCGCTTCCTTTCAGCTTACGGAGAAATCATGACCAGTACGCTAGTCACGCCGCCGGCCGGATTGCCGTTGAGCCTTGCCGATTTGAAAGCGCATCTGCGGATCGAGACGGGCGATGAGGACGACTACCTGACTTCGCTGCTTTCCGCCGCCACGGCCCATGTGGAAGCTGTCACCGGCAAGGCCTTGCTGGCCCAGACCTGGCGCATCTATCTGGATGCGGTTCCGGCTGATTGCGTCGTGGGGATCGCGCAAGGCCCGCTGATCTCCCTGGACGCGGTTACCGTTTATGACAGAGACGGCCAGCCGGTGGTCGTCGACCCGCAGGACTATGATGTCGACCGGTATTCGGAGCCGGCCCGCCTGAGTTTTCGCGAGGCTCCCACTCCCGGCCAGACATTCAACGGAATCGAGATCGACATCACGATCGGCTATGGCGAGTCCGGGACCGACATTCCCGGGCAATTGCTCCGGGCGGTCATGGTAATCTGCGCGCATTGGCACGCCCTGCGCGGCGCCGCCGAGGAGGCTGCGATTTTCGGCAGCCTTCCCAAGGGACTGGACGCGCTTCTCGCGCCCTTCCGGCAGGTCCGGCTGTGAGCGCGGCGAGCACGTCCGGCCGGCTTTCCACAAGGCTGGAACTTCAGCGGGAAGATCAGACGCCGGACGGGTCGGGTGGTTTCGCGTCCGCCTGGACGGCGATCGGCGACATCTGGGCGCAGGTGATTCCGATCGGGGTCTCTCCCGTCGAGCGGGCCGGCAACCGGTTCGCGGAAGCGACGCACCGCATCCTCGTGCGCGCGGAGAATGCGGTCAGCGCCGGAATGCGCTTTCGCAAGGGAGCGCGCCTGTTCGACATTGATGCCGTTTTCGACCCGGACGAGACCGGTCGATGGCTCGCCTGCATGTGTCGCGAGCGAAAATGACCGCGCTCGCCGAAACCTGCCACGCACTGGCCGAAGCGCTGGGCAAGGCGCTCCAATCCGGCACTGCAATCCCTGAGGTGAAAGATGACCGCGGCGCTCGCCCTGCAGAAATTCATCCACGAAACGCTGGCGGCCGACCCTGCGCTGACAGCGCTGATCGGCGCGGGAAGGGTGTTTGACGACCCGCCGGCGGCAATCGATCCACCCTATCTGGTCATCGGCCCCTGGACGGTGACGGAACTGGGAAGCTCGACAGAGGCCGGCGAGGAGCATTCCATCGATCTGGTGCTGTGGTCGTCCGCTCATGGCAGATTGCAGGTGACGAAGGCCGCCGGCGCGGTGCGAACCGCCCTGGCCGCCGCCGCCGGTTCACTCGATCCGCCCTGGACATTGGCGATGCTGCAATTTGCCTCCGGCCGGACCGAGCGCGACATCGCCACCCGGTTCTACCGCGCCGCCTTGCGCTTTCGCGCAGTTACCGAAGGCGCCTGACGCCCTTTCCAGGAGTGAACTTTCATGACCGCACAACAGGGCAGGGACCTGCTGCTCAAGCTCGATCCCGGATCGGGTTTCGTCACCGTTGCGGGTCTGCGCGCACGCCGCATCGCTTTCAACGCGCAGACCGTGGACACGACGGACTCCGAATCTGCCGGCCGCTGGCGCGAATTGCTGGCGGGAGCCGGCGTGCGCCGGGCGACGATTTCGGGCAGCGGAATCTTCCGGGATGCGCAGTCCGATGCGCTGATCCGGGCCAGCTTCTTCTCCGGCGATGCGCCGCTATGGCAGGTCGTGCTGCCGGATTTCGGAACCATCGAGGGCGCTTTCCAGATTTCCGCGCTGGAATATCGCGGCAATCACGATGGCGAACTGACCTTCGACATGACGCTGGAATCGGCCGGCGCAATCGCATTCGCGGCGGACGCGTGATGGCGAACAGGTATCGTGGCGAACTGGCCGCAACCATTGACGGGCGCGAGTGGACGCTCTGCCTGACGCTTGGCGCGCTTGCCGAGCAGGTCCTCGGCCGCCGTGACCTGGACGCTGTCGATGTGGTGCCGACTCCAGAGCGGCTCGAAGATCGCGTTG
>JAUIBM010000060.1 GCA_030428345.1 Alphaproteobacteria bacterium
CGCGGGGACTAGCGCGTGTCACCGGCTTCGCGCCTCGACTGGCTGACGGACGGCAGGGACTGGCCCAACCGCGATGCGAGCCGTTTCGTGCGCTGCGGCGCAATCCGCTGGCATGTGCAGGTGCTGGGCGAGGAACAATTGCCGGCGGTTGTGCTCATCCACGGCACCGGCGCCTCGACCCATTCCTGGCGGGACGTCGCGCCATTGCTGGCCAACAGCTTTCGGGTGATCGCGTTCGATCTGCCCGGTCACGGCTTCACGCAGGGCGAGCGCGCCGATTTTTCGCTTCCCGGCATTGCGTCCGCCGCCGCGCAGATGCTGAAGAGCCTCGGCGTCGCCGAGGCAATTGGCGTCGGCCATTCCGCCGGCGCCGCCATCCTGCTGCAAATGGCGCTCGACGATAACGTGCGCTTCGGCGCGGTGGTGACGTTCAATGGCGCGCTGCGTCCGATCAAGGGCGACTTCCTGTTCTCGCCGCTCGCCAAGGCGCTTTTCAGCAATCCCGTCGTGCCGAGGGTGTTTTCGGCATGGGCGCGGCACACCGGCGTCACCGGCAGGATGGTGGACCGCACCGGCGGCATGATCGACCGTCGCGGCCGCGATCTCTACATGCGGCTACTGGCCGATCCCGCGCATGTCGCCGGGGCCCTCGGCATGATGGCGCATTGGGATCTGGCGCCGCTGCAGAGGCGTCTTTCCGCCATTTCCTGTCCCGTGACGCTGGTCGCGACCGAGAACGACCCTCTCGTGCCGGCGTCGGTCTCGCGCGAGGCGGCGGCGCGGATCCCCCGTTCGCAGGTGGTAATGGTTCGCGATGGCGGACACCTGCTGCACGAGGTGAGGCCGCAATTCGCTGCGCAGATCATCCGGGAGAGGGCATTGGAGGAAACTGCAAAACTGCCGCTTGATTAATTCTGCCTTACACATTCTACTGTCAACCCATGATGACAGTTCCGCTTCGCGCCCCGGTTGCCGAGATGTCTGATCGCCGCCCGCATGCGGTGGTTGTCGGCGCGGGATTTGGAGGGCTGGCGGCGGCTGTCCGGCTCGGCGCAAAGGGCTATCGCGTCACCGTGTGCGAGCGCCTGGACCGCCCCGGCGGGCGGGCGCGCGTCTTCGAGCAGGACGGTTTTCGGTTCGACGCCGGGCCAACGATCGTCACCGCCCCTTTCCTGTTCGAGGAACTTTGGACGCTGTGCGGCAAGCGCATGGCCGATCACGTCACGCTGAAGCGGATGGATCCGGGCTACACGCTGCGTTTCGCCGACGGATCGCAACTCGCCTTCGCATCCGGGCGCGAGGCCATGCGCGCCGAGATCGCGCGTTTCAGCCCTGGCGATTTGGCGGGCTATGACCGCTTCCTGGCGGAGAGCCGAGCCTGTTTCGAAACCGGCTTCGAGGGAATGGTCGACAAGCCCTTCCACAATCTGTCCAGCATGCTGCGGGCACTGCCCGCGCTGATCGCGCGCCGGGCCGACCGTTCGATCTACGCGCTCGCCAGCAAGCATGTTCGTGACGAGCGCCTGCGCATGGCGCTGAGCTTCCATCCTCTGTTCATCGGCGGCAACCCGATGCGCACGAGCGCAATACTGAGCCTCATCTCCCACCTCGAACAGGAATGGGGGGTGCACTGGGCCATGGGCGGCACCGGCGCGATCGTTCGCGGATTGTGCGATCTGATCGCCGCGCAGGGCGGGCGGGTCCGGACAGGTTGCGAGGTCGCCCGGATCAATGTCGAGGAAGGCGGGGTCCGGGGCGTGACGCTGGCGGGCGGCGAGACCATCGCCTCGCGGACCATTGTTTCCGACGCCGACGCGGCCTTCACCTATTCCAAGCTGATCGAGCCGCGGCACAACCGGCGATGGACCGAGCGCCGACTGCGAAGAGCCGCGTACTCCATGGGCCTGTTCGTCTGGTATTTCGGAACCAGGGTGCAATATCCCGGCATCGGCCATCACACCATCGCGATGGGTCCGCGCTACCGCGAATTGCTGCGGGACATCTTCGACCGCAAGATACTGGCCGACGACTTCAGCCTGTACCTGCACCGCCCGACCGCCAGCGATCCCTCGCTCGCCCCTCCCGGCCATGACGCTTTCTACGTCCTGTCGCCGGTTCCCAATCTCGATGGGCGGATCGATTGGCGCAGCGCCGCCGAGCCCTATCGCCTCAGGATCGAGGCCTTTCTGGAGGCCAGTTTCCTGCCGGGCCTTGGCAAGGCGGTGGTGACCTCGCGCGTCATGACGCCGCTCGATTTCGAGGCCGATTATCGCTCGCTCAAGGGTGCGGCGTTCTCGTTCGAGCCGAGGCTCACCCAGACCGCCTGGTTCAGGCCGCACAATGCGAGCGAGGACATTGCCGGCCTCTATATCGTCGGCGCGGGCACCCATCCGGGAGCCGGCATGCCCGGCGTCCTGGCTTCCGCAAGAATTCTCGACAGGATCGTTCCCCATGCAGCCGAAGCCGCCACAGTCGCCAATGCCGCCCATGTCAGCTGAAGGCGGTCTCAGCGCCGGGGACCAGGCCATCTGCGATTCGCTCATCGCCGGCGGCTCGAAGACCTTCCATGCCGCCTCGCTTCTGCTGCCCCGCCCATACCGCCGCGCCGCCCGCGCGCTCTATGCCTTCTGCCGCACGGCGGACGATTTGGTCGACGATGGCGAGGCCGGCATCCCCGGCGAGCTCGAAGCCTGCGAAGCCTTGCGCCGCCGGCTCGACCGCGTCTATTCGGGTGCGCCATTGTCGCGTCCGGCCGACAGGGCGCTCGCCAGCGTGGTCCGCGCCCATTGCCTGCCGCGCGAATTGCCCGAAGCGATGATCGAGGGCTTCGAATGGGATTGCGAGGGCCGCCGCTACCGCACGCTCGATGACCTGCTCGACTATGCCGCGCGCGTCGCCGGTGTCGTCGGCGTGATGATGTCGGCGATCATGGGCCGGCGCGAACCCTCTGTGCTGGTGCGCGCGGGCGAACTGGGTCTGGCGATGCAATTGACCAATATCGCCCGCGACGTGGGGGAGGACGCGCGGCGCGGGCGCATCTATCTGCCGCTTGACTGGCTGGCGCAGGCGCGCATCGACCCGGAGGAATTCCTGGCCCGGCCTCGCATGAGCTCGCAACTGGCCGAGGTGGTGCGGCAATTGCTGTTCGCCGCGGACCGCTACTATGAAAGCGGGTTGAAGGGCGTTCCCGCGCTCCCTGCCGCCTGTCGTCCGGCCATTCGCGCCGCCGGCCTTGCCTATCGGGCCATCGGGAGCAACATCGCCCGAAACGATTACGACAGCGTCACCATGCGGGCGCATACCGGAACGTCGAAGAAGCTTGCCCTGCTCGCCTGGTCCGGCGCCACGGCGTTCTTTCCTTTGCCGATCCCCGCGCGCGCGCCGCATCCCTCGATCCGCGCCATGGTCGAGCGAACCGCGGTTGAAGCCAGCCCGCCTTCGGGTCTCGACGCGCAGATGGGCCGGTTCATCGATCTGCTTTCCTCCTTCGAGGAACGCCATCGCCTGCGTTCGGCCCAGCGGATCGGCTATGCGCGATGATCGCCCATTATTTCGGACTGATCGAGGCCGCGTTCGTGTTCGGACTGGCGATAGCCTTTTTCATCTGGCAGTGGCGCTCGCTTGGGCGCGACGTTGCCGCGCGCAAGGAGCGCGAGCGGAACGAGCGGGAATAGAGGCGGCCTCAGCCGGGGGGCCGCCGCGGCATGCGGAACGGCAGCATCGCCTTGACGAGCGGGGAGGCGAAACGCTGGCCTGAAAAGCTCTCATGCATCAGGCGGACCGGTTCGCCGGCAATATGCGTATCGACCAGCGCCCTTGTGTAGAATGGGCTGTCTTCAAGCGGCCGCACGATCCGTGGCTCCTTGCCGGCGTCGCACCGAGCGAAACGCTCCACCCTCCACAAGCCGGAATTCAGTTGCCGCACCGGCGGTGCCTGCAGCAGGCGCGCGCCGCTGCCTGAAAACTCGGCCGCGATCGATGTCGTCCCGCCGTCCGCCTTCAGCGCATCATACAGGACGATTGGTTTGCCCGAGCGCCGCCCGCGCGCCCAGTCCCAGCGCCGAAAGCCGTTTTCGAGCGGCTCGACGCCCCAGTTGGAGTCCAGATAGCCGTCTCCCGACCAGGATTCGCCGCCCTCCAGTCGCATCTCGATCCGGCCCGCCGGGGCGATCGGCCACCAGCTGTGGTCGGACTTGCCGTCCAGGTCGAACACCTCACCGGTCACGAATTCCGGCTGCATCCGCACTTCGCCCCTGATCCGCCTTGGCAGCACATGGGTGGATGGCCACGGCAGCGACAATTCGTCGAAGCGGATGTGCAGGGCGGAGCCGTCCCATTCGAGCGCGCTCGGCCCGACCTGAAAATTCGACGCGTCGCGCTTGAGCGCGCCTTCGCCGCGCTCCGTCATCGTCCAGTAATTTCCGTTCGGTCCGTAGATCGCGATATTAATCGCGATATGGTCGAGCGGCCGGCGCCTGCCGCTCCAGGCATGCCAGGGCGAGAAGACGGAGCCCGCGAAGGCGATGATGACGACGGCGAAGCGTCCGCAGTCGCTCAGGCCGTCGACGTACCACCAGAGATATTCGCCGGGTAATACCGGCGAGTCGAAGCGAGGTCCGCGATAAGGCTCTCCGCCGCAAGCCTGCCCGATAGGGCCGCCATCGGCACGCCCGGCCCCGGATGCGCGCTGCCCCCCGCGAGATAGAGACCCGGCAGCGCCGTTCGCGATCCCGGCCGCCGGAACGACGCCGTCCAGCCGTGCGAGGCCCTGCCGTACAGCGCTCCGCCGGTTCCCGGATACAGGCGGTTCCAGTCCTCCGGCCTTGTCAGCGTCATTTCCGGTTCGGCCTCGATCGCCATCCCGCATGCCGTGAGCGTCTTCATTGCGTTGTGCAGGCATCTGTCGGTCTCGCTCCCGTCTGATTGGACCCTGTCGCCATCCGCCGGCGCATTGACCAGGAGATAAATGCGCTCGCCCGCCCCGGCCTCTCCCGTATCGTTCGCGGCGTCGCGATCCTGCGCGCAGACATAGACGGTCGGGTCCTGCGGCAGGCGGCGCTGGTTGAAGATCGTGTCGAATTCGTCCCGATAATCCTTCGAGAAGCAGACCGTGTGGCGGGCGGGCTGCAAGCCGCTGACTGTTCCGCGCATGGCCCACACCATCGCGGAGAGCGAACGTTGCGCCGGCGGCACCGGACGCAGCCCCGATTGCGGCGCAATCCCCGCCAGCGCCGAAACATCGCCGCACCACACGGCGGCCCTCGCCGACATCGCGCCCCGGCCCTGCGTGCAGAGTTCAAGTCCCGCGCCGCGCCGCTCGATCGATAGAACGCCTTCATCCTTGAGGATGGTGACGCCCAGATCGCGCGCCAATCGCTCCAGCGCAACGGCGAGCGCCCGCATGCCGCCAGCCACCAGCCAGACGCCTTCCTGTTCGACATGGGCGACCAGCATAAGCGTCGCCGGCGAAAGAAAGGGAGACGACCCGCAATAGGTGGCGTAGCGCCCGTATAGCTGGCGCAGATGCGGCGAATCGAAATACCGGCCTAGAGCCGCCCAGAGGGTCGAGAAAGGATTGAGCGCCAGCAAGCCGCGCGGATCCTCCCGAGCAACGCGCCAGGCCAGTTGCAGCGGATTGGGGCGCTGCGCCTCGATATAGCTGTGCCGCAAGGCGTTGAACGTCGCGCCGGCGTCGCGGCAGAACCGCAGATACCCCTGCGCATCGCCTGCGCCTGCGAAATCTGCAATGGCGGCGGCGCTGTTCTCGCGGCTGGCGTGCAGATCGAGAACACCGGCATCGCGCCAGGCGTGGCGGGCGAGAACGCCCGCGGGCTGCAGCGTCAGGCGGCTGTCGAGGCTGGCGCCGGCGCGGGAGAACAGATCCTCGAATACCCAGCGCATGGTGAGAACGGTCGGCCCGCCATCGAGTCGCGCCCCGCCGCCGTCAACCTCGCGGACCTTGCCGCCCAGGCATGGTTCCTTTTCCAGCAGGATGACCTCGCGCCCGGCGATCGCCAGAAAGATCGCACAACTGAGCCCCGCGACGCCGCCGCCCACGACCGCAACCTTTTCAGCAGGGGAGGAACTGGCCGTCATGGTAACCTGGTTTGTTGACTCTTCAGCGCATTGTGTCAATCTAAGTTTACATTGTAAACTGTCTTGCTAATTTGACATTGGAGAAGGTCGATGGATGTCTCGAGACGGATTGAACGCGGTCTTGAACGCGCGGTGTCCTATGCCACGGCGACGGGCCGTCCGCCGCAGCTCTGCGAGGCGGTTCGCTACACCTTGTTCCCAGGCGGCGCTCGCGTGCGTCCGCGCCTGTGCCTGTCGGTCGCCCTGGCTTGCGGCGACGCCAATCCCGCCGCGGCCGACGCGGCGGCGACGGCGATCGAACTGCTGCACAACGCCTCGCTCGTCCACGACGACATGCCCTGCTTCGACGACGCCGGCTTGCGCCGTGGAAAGCTTTCCGTCCATGCCGCCTTTGGCGAACCCATCGCGCTCCTGACCGGCGACGTGCTGATCGTCATGGCCTTCGAGACGGTGGCGCGCGAATGCATGCTCGCCCCGGATCGCATTGCGCCGCTGATGGCGATCATCGGCCGCGCCGTCGGCATGCCGCACGGCATCGTCGCCGGCCAGGCCTGGGAAAGCGAGACGGACATTCCCCTGGAAGAATATCACCGGGCGAAGACGGCTTCCTTGTTCACCGGCGCAGCATGCGCCGGCGCCATCGCGACCGGCAGTGATCCGCAGCCCTGGCTGATGGTCGGCGACCGGCTGGGCGCGGCCTATCAGGTGGCGGACGATCTGCGGGACGTTCTTTCCGCTCATGAGGAAATCGGCAAGCCGTCGGGTCAGGACCTGCAGCATGGCCGGCCCAATGCGGTCGCGAAATATGGCCTGGCGGGTGCGGTCTCACATTTGCAGGGCCTCGTCGAAGGCGCAATCGAGGCGATCCCCGACTGCCCCGGCGCGGAGAGCCTGCGCCAGCTCATCGGCAACGAGGTCAAGCGGCTGGTTCCCAAGAACCTCGCCCGCACCGCCGCCTGATCCTGAAGCGAAGAAAGGGCGCCGCCGCCATGGACAGTCCGATCGCGCGCGACGGGCCCGGCGAGGCCGATGACAGCCGGAGCGGTCATTCGCTCGAGGCCCGCTTCAGGCAGTGGCGCAACCGGACGATCGCCAATCCGGCGTTTCGCGCGGCAGTCAACCGTTTCGCGCCCTTGCGGTTTCTGGCGCGGCGCAAGTCGCGTCATCTGTTCGAACTGGTGAGCGGCTTCGTTCGCTCGCAGATATTGTTCGCCAGCGTCGAATCGGGCCTGATCGACCTGCTGGCCGCCGCGCCGCGCACCGGCGGGGAGATCGCCCGGCGCCTGGGGCTGGAAACGTCGCAAGCCTCCCGCCTCGTCGAATCGGCCGCCGCGATCAACCTCATCATCCGGGGCAGGGACGGCCTGTGGCGTCTCGACGACGCGGGCGCGGTCCTTTCCGGGGATCCGGGCATCGTCGCGATGATCCGCCATCACGCATTGCTCTATCGCGATCTCACCGATCCGGTGGAATTGCTGCGCAATCCCGCCATGCCGACCCTGACGCATGATCTGTGGTCCTATGTCCGCAGCGACGCCGGCGAACGCCCGCCCGCCCGTTCGGCGGACTATTCCGCTCTGATGACCGCAAGCCAGGACATGCTGATCGACGAGGTGCTGGCCGCCTATCGGTTTGGCGACTGCCGCTCCCTGCTCGATGTCGGCGGCGGGGAGGGTGCGTTCCTGCGCGCGGCAGGTCGTAAGCACCCGCATCTGCGCCTGATGCTGTTCGACCTGCCCTCCGTCACATCGTTGCCCGCCGCTGCGGGCGGCCCGCCGGTCGAGCGATTCTCCGGCGATTTCTTCGCGGACGCGCTGCCGGGCGGCGCCAATTGCATCACGCTTCTGCGCGTCGCCTGCGATCACGAAGACGATCGGGTGCTGAAACTGCTGCGCAACATTCGCGCGGCGCTGGCACCCGGCGGAACGCTGCTCATCGCCGAGCCGATGGCCGGACCGGCCTCGGAGCAGGCATTGGTCGCGGCCTATTTCGGCTTCTATTTCCTTGCGATGCGCTCCGGTCGTTGCCGCTCGGCGGACCAGATCGCTGCTTTGCTGCGGCAGGCCGGGTTCACCCGGATTTCGCCTCTCGGGACGCGCGCGCCACTAGCCGGAAGTCTCGTCCGCGCGCAGATCTGACAAGCAAAGTGTAAAATCAGGTTGACAATTTGTAACGTAAATCTAGGATTACATTTGACCCTCGTCGTAACACTCAAAAGGGTCGGAAAGCAGCGATCATGAACGTCAACGCCATCGTGATGGAAAGCCCGGGACAGGTAGCCCTTTCCCCGGCTCGCCTGATCGCAAAGGGTCCCAGCGACCTGGTGGTCGAGATGGAATGGTCGGCGATCAGCGCCGGGACCGAGCGCCTGCTCTGGGAAGGGCGGATGCCGCAATTCCCCGGAATGGGCTATCCGCTGGTGCCCGGCTATGAGAGCGTGGGGATTGTCACGGATGCCGGTGAACTTGTTCGCGACAGGCTTGGCGAGCGGGTCTTCGTGCCCGGCGCGCGATGCTTCGAGGACGTGCGGGCGCTGTTCGGCGGCGCATCGTCGGTGCTGGTCACCAATGCCAAGCGCGCCTCCACGGTTCCCATGGAGCTTGGCGAGGACGCGGTCCTGCTTTCGCTGGCCGCCACCGCCTATCGCGCGGTGACGCGCAGCAGCGCCGACATGCCGGAACTGGTGATCGGCCATGGCGTGCTTGGCCGGCTTGCGGCGCGGATCGTCCTGGCGCTCGGCGGACCCGCCCCGCTCGTATGGGAGAAGAACCCGACCCGCCTCGACGGCGCACAGGGATATGGCGTCGAGACACCGGACGCCACGCCCGCGGACCGCAGGTTCAAGACCATACTGGACGCAAGCGGCGACGCCGGCGCGATCGACGGCGCGATCCGCCGCCTGACCCCGCGGGGCGAAATCGTTCTCGCAGGCTTTTACGCCGGCGCAATAAATTTCGCGTTCGCCCCCGCTTTCATGAACGAGGCGCGCCTCAACATCTCCGCCGAGTTCGATACGGCAGATCTTTCCGGCGCGCTCGATCTCATTGCTGCGGACAGATTGAAGCTCGACGGGCTCGTGACAAGCCGCGAGCCGGCAAGCGCGGCGTCCGCCGCATACAGCCAGGCCTTCCAGGATCCGGCCTGCCTCAAGATGGTGCTCGACTGGAGGAAGAATTCATGACCGAAGGCGCCCACTCGACTCACGAGGACTACATGGCGGCCCTTCGCGAGGAGGCTTCGCACGAGCCGGATCTGCCGTCCGCGTCCAAGGCGAAGAAAGAGACCCAGATCATCGCCATCTACGGCAAGGGCGGCATCGGCAAGAGCTTCACGCTCGCCAATCTCTCCTACATGCTGGCCCAGACCGGCCGCAAGGTTCTGCTGATCGGCTGCGATCCCAAGAGCGACACTACCTCGCTGCTCTTCGGCGGCAAGGCCTGCCCGACCATCATTGAGACGTCCTCGAAGAAAAAGGAAGCCGGCGAAGAAGTTCAGATCGGCGATGTCTGCTTCAAGCGCGACGGTGTTTTCGCGATGGAGCTCGGCGGCCCGGAAGTCGGGCGCGGCTGCGGCGGACGCGGCATCATCCACGGCTTCGAACTGCTGGAGAAGCTCGGCTTTCACGACTGGGATTTCGACTTCGTGCTGCTCGACTTCCTGGGCGATGTGGTCTGCGGCGGCTTCGGCCTGCCGATCGCGCGGGACATGTGCCAGAAGGTCGTCGTTGTCGGGTCGAACGACCTGCAGTCGCTTTATGTCGCCAACAATGTCTGCTCCGCGGTGCAATATTTCCGCAGGCTCGGCGGCAATGTCGGAGTCGCCGGCATGCTGGTCAACAAGGACGACGGAACCGGCGAAGCGAAGAAATTCGCCGAGGCGGTCGGCATCCCGATCCTGGCCTCCATTCCTCAGGACG
>JAUIBM010000061.1 GCA_030428345.1 Alphaproteobacteria bacterium
GGGGGTCGGGTCCGGCACTTCCTTGTAGACAAGCGTCTCGGGGCCCCCAGGGGTTTCGCTCAAAATTGCCTTCACTGCATCTTCTCCCTTGCGCCAAGCGCTGTGTTGCGGGCGGCTGTGCGCCCCGCGCCTCCATCATCTGTCGCACAGTGCCCGCCGCCGCTGGCGGCCGTCAATGTCGCAGCCGGTGTTACATCTCATTTCCGATGTGCGCGCCTGCGCAAGAAGGGTGCGGCGTTTTCGGGGTCTTTTCGCGCCGTGCACCAGTCGCTAGTGTCGCGCAAATCGCGGCGGAGGGTGGATCATGCTGTTGCCAAAAGGCGAAACGCTGGAAGAGGTTGCCGCGAAATTCGTCTGGGATGTCCCGCCCGACTACAACATCGCGCGCTGGACCTGCGACGCCTGGGCCGAGGTCGAGCCGGAGCGCGTGGCGCTCAGGCAATGGCGCGACGGGCAGGGTACGCTCGACACCAGCTATGGCGAACTCTCCGAACTCTCGAACCGCCTGGCCAATGTTCTTGCTGGGCTGGGCCTAGGCGCGGGAGAACGCATCGGGATCATTTTGCCGCAAAGCGTGGAGACGGTCGTCTCGCATCTGGCAGTCTACAAATCCGCGATGATCGCGGTGCCGCTGGCGCGGCTCTTCGCGGCGGAGGCGATCGAGTATCGGCTGGCCGCGGCGGGGGTTTGCACCGTCATCACCAATGGCGACGGGCTGGCGAAGATCCTGGCGATTCGCGACCGACTGCCCGCGTTGAAGCACATCATTGTCACCGATGCGGCCGCCTCGGCGGACGCAATCGGCTGGCGCGAGGCGATTGACGGCGCCTCGCCGCATTGGACGGCCCCCGCGACAGGGCCGGATACGCCGGCCCTGATCATTTTCACGTCCGGCACCACCGGTCCTCCGAAGGGGGCATTGCACGGGCACAGGGTGGTGCCCGGCCATCTGCCGGGGGTCCAGTATTACAACGAGGGTATGCCCCAGCCGGGTGACCTTGCCTGGACGCCTGCCGATTGGGCCTGGGCGGGCGGCCTCCTCAACATGCTGCTTCCCTGCCTGCAATTGGGGGTGGCCGTGGTGCATGGCGGATTGGAGCGTTTCGAGCCGGAGACGGCCTTCCGGCTGATGGCGGAGACGGGCGTCGCCAATGCGTTCATTCCGCCGACGGCCCTGCGATTGATGAAGTCGGTCGAGCGCCCGGCGGAACGCCATGATCTGAAGCTGCGCAGCATCGGTTCGGCCGGCGAGAGCCTGGGCAGCGATGCCTATGAGTGGGCGAAGAACACGCTCGGGGTCACGATCAACGACTTCTACGGCCCGAACGAGTGCAATCTGGTGCTGTCCTCCTGCGCGGCGCTGGGCGTGAGCCGGGCGGGCGCCATCGGCAAGCCGGCACCGGGCCATACCGTCGCCGCGCTGCGGCCGGACGGTTCGATCTGCGATCCCGGCGAGCGGGGCGAGATTGCGATACGCAGCCCCGATCCGGTGATGTTCCTGGGCTATTGGCAGGAGGAGGAGGCTACCCGGCGAAAGTTCTCAGGCGACTGGCTGCTGACCGGGGACCAGTGCGTGGTAGACGAAGACGGCTATTTCCATTTCGTCGGTCGTGACGACGACATCATTAATTCGGCCGGTTACCGGGTCGGACCCGGCGAGATCGAGGATTGCCTCGCCTCGCACCCGGCGGTCCTGCTGTCCGCCGCGGTTGGAAAGCCCGATCCGCTGCGCACCGAGATCGTCAAGGCCTATGTCGTGCTGGCGAAGGGGTTTGCGCCCGATGAGGCGCTGGCCGAGGATATCAAGAAGCATGTCAAGGCCCGGCTTGCGGCCAATATCTATCCGCGCGAGATCGAATTCGTCGAGGAAATCCCCCTGACGACAACCGGCAAGGTCATCCGCCGCGTTTTCCGCCAGAAGGCGAAGGACGAGGCCGAAGGGCGGCTCTGACGCCGCCGCTGAGGAGGCGGCGGGCCAGCATCTTGGTGTTGGACAGGCGTTGCGCCGCGGCGGTGACGCGCTCGGCCTGGGGCCTGGTATGCGCGATCGCCAGCGTGGTCAGTCGGATGGTGTCGGGCCACAGCCTTTCCATCCAGGAATTGGGCCGGGCGAGGGAATCGGCGAATTCGAACTGCACATCCGAAATCATGCCGGCGCTGGCGTGCAGCATCAATTGCCCGCCGGGAGAAAACGAGCGGAAGGATTCGTCGAAAGCAGTCTTCCACGGATAATGGCGATTGCCCGATCTGAGGACGATCAGGGAAGCGATCGGCCGGTTGTCGAAGCGCAAGGTGTGGATCGCGGCGCGGTCCTGCTCGGCAAGTGCGCCGATGGCCTGTCGGGCGAAGGCGGCGGTCTTGCGGATCGTGTGGATGGAGGTGCCCTTGCGCCCCTTCCAGCCGCGCATCTCCAGCAGCAGGAACTCCTCGAAACGCAGCAGCACGTCCATGAAGCGCGTCGCCGTTTCGAAACGCACTTCGCCCGTCTCGGAGAGCTTGCGCAATTGGCGGGCAAATTCGCGGCGCGCCTTCCTGGTGGGCGGCAGGGCGTTCGAGGCCTGCGGCGTCAGGCCGGCGCGGACGAAGCCGGTCGTCTCCGCCAGTTCGAAGCCATGCAGGCGCAGGGAGTCGGCCAGCATGCGCGCGGTCGGCTCGTCGCGCGGAAATTCCTCGAACACCAATGGAAGCGGCAAGGCCAGCTTCCCCAACAATCCGGCGAAACGGTCAATGCTCTCCTCGGCGTCTTCCAGATCGACCAGGGGAAGCGAAAGCGGGGCGAAGGGGTGGCTGAAGGCGCGCAGCACCGGCGTCGCGGGCAAGCCGATGCTGTCTTCGTGAAGCGGAAAGGCCAGCTTGGCGGTGGTGGTCTCGCCCAATTGCTCCCACAGCACCATCAGCCGCTTCGGCCCGCCGGGAAAGCGGCCGGCGGCAGCGGCGAGGAATTCGGGTTCGAAAAAGGGGTTAACCCCGCCCGAGCGGGCCGCGAGGCCGCCGATGGCCGCCTCCAGTTCCGCGTCCAGCCTGTCGCGAAGCTCAAGTCGCCAGAGGCTCGATCCAATGGTTTCCTGGCTGGCGGCGATCCGAACATTCAGGCCGCGACGCGGATGGCTTCGCAGGATCTCGCCCAGTCCGGTCAACGTGTTGCTCCGCGCGGCGTGATATGTGTGCGGGCTGGCAGGATGAAGATATGCAGTCCCAACCTGCGCTTGGCGGCCGCATAGAGGGCGGCCGCCTCGAACGCCAACGCCGCGCTGGTGGCGATCGCAGCTCCCTCCAGGCCGAGGCGCGGGATCAGCGTCATGTTGAGGCAGACATTGACCGAAAGGCTCGCGGCATAGACGAGTGCGCAGGTGCGCTGTTCACCCGACATGGTGAGCACGCTTTCGGCAGCGCCGACGCTGGAACGCACGACGACGCCGGCCGCGAGAATCCAGAGCAGTTCCGCGCCGTTGACGAAGCTGGGACCGAAGAGGACGAGGAAATATTTGCCGAGCAGGCCCATGATCACGGCCAGGGCGAGCGAGGGCCAGAACGTCCAGTGGATGGTCTCCTGGATGAACTGCTCATAGCGCTCTCGGTTGCCGGATTTGAAATAGGTCGCAAAGCGGTGCGCTGAGCCCGCCTTGACCGCGAAATAGACGAAATGAACCAGCGCCAGCGTCTTGGCCGCGGCGAAGTAGACGCCCACCTGATCGGGCGGCAGGTAGTAGCCGACGAACAGGATATCGGTGTTCGTCAGCAGGTTGTAGAAGCCCTCGACAAGGAAGATCGGGATCGTGATCGCCAGCCATTGGCGCGGGAAATAGCTGCGCGGTCCCTTGGGCACCGTCCCGGCCAGCCTGCGGGACAGCACGGCGAACTGGATGAGTGAGGCGACCCATGTGGCGGCGACGGCAGACAGCACGGCGGTGGGGGCGTCAGCGGCGAAGCCGGCCCAGGTTGCGATCGCCATTGCTGCAAGGATCAGCAGCGGCCGCAGTATGAACGTGGGAGCGAGCGCGGCGCCGGGCCAGTTATGGGCGCGCGCGATACCGTCCTGCACCTCCTGCAACGCCAGCATGGGCAGGCAGATCGTGATCAGATAGATCGGCATTACATAGTAGTTCGATATCTGGTCCGAGATGAAATACACGACAACGACGCCCACCAGCGCCATGACGGTGGCGCCGGCGAAGGCCCAGGCAAGGGCGGCGCGCAGCACGCCGCGCAGGCCGTCTTCCTCGCCCATCGCGCGGTATTCGGAAATGAAGCGAATGACCCCGGTCTGAAACCCGAGGCAGGCGATACCGCCCAGAATGACGACGGCGACCCAGACCGCCACGAAAATCCCATACTGAAAATCACCCATCCACCGGGCCATCGCGACCTGGGACAGATAGGCTATGGCGGCGCTCAGCACGCGGATGGCGAAGGCGAACACGACGGTGCGCTGGGAGACGGCGCTGTCGTCGCGGCCTTCGATCATCGCGTCGACCCTGTCGACGATCGCCAGCAAGCGTGCGGCAAGGCCCGCAGGCAGCAGGCGAACTGCCGCCGGCTCTACAAGGGAAATGATTTTCAGACGCAAATGTCGGTTCTCCAGCGCATGCGCGCAAGCTTGCACAAAGCGCTTAAGAAACAGTTTGGCGTGAGACGAGAAAAGCCGGCCGGACTTGCCTATCCGCCGAAGCCACCCTCGTCGAGAAACGCCTGTTCGGCCGGTGTCGTGTGGCGATCGAGCGCCGGGTTTCGATGCGGGAAACGGCCGAACCGGGCGATGATGTCGCGGTGCAGGATGGCGAATTTGAGCGATTCCGCGCCCGAGTTCGCATGCATCAGCGCAACGCAGGTCTGCTGGTCGTCAAGGCTCTCCGAATGCATGAAGGGCATGTAGAAGAACGAAGCCAGATCGGCGTCCACCTGTTTGTCAAATCCCCTTGCCAGCGCCTCCCTGGCGATTTCGACCGCCCTTGCGTCGCCGGCAAAGGCGCGTGCGTCGCCGCGGTGGATGTTGCGGGAGAATTGATCGAGCACGAGAATCAACGCCAGACAGGATATCGGGTCGGAGCGCCACTCGTCGAATTCGCCGGAGACCGCACGCGCCACGAGTTCGCCGAAGCGTCTGCTTATCTCGGCATCCACCGCGTCATTCTTGGCGAACCAGCCGTCGCTGCCCAGATTGCGCCAGAAATCGATTACTTCCTTCGCCTTTTGGTCCAAGATACGTCCTCCTTCGCGTTGATTTCCGGCAGGGCGGCGCTGCCGCTTGCTCAGCAATTCTTTTTCGCACAAACGGGAGCAATGACAATGTCCCGCAACATCCTTGACCTGAGGGGGCTGAACTGCCCCATGCCCGTGCTGAAGACCCGCAAGGCGATCCGGGCGAAATTGCTGGTGGAGACGACCGATCCGCTCAGCGTGATCGATCTTCCGAACTATTGCCGCGAGGACGGGCACGCCTTGCTCGACTACAGCGAGGAAAACGGCGTGCATGCCTTTCTCATCGAGCGCGGCGACAGGCCGCTCGAGGGTTAGGCCCTAGGAGGAGAAGCCGCCGATCGCCAGCGGATTGTCGAGCATCGCCGCCCGATCGGGCGTGTCGATGCGCGGCAGGTTGGCAAAACCGGCAAACAGCCGCGCGACAAAATCAGGGTCCATGTCCCGGATGATGACGACGATGCGGGTGGAATGGTCGGCATCGGGCCATTCGCCGCGCTGCTCGGGTTCGTGGAACACGCCATGGATGCCGTGGACGATCAACGGTCCTTGCTCTCCCTCGATCGAGACCAGTCCCTTCAGCCGGAGCAGATGCGCCGAATGGGCGGAAGCGAGCAATTCGCAGAAGGCGTCTAGCGCGCGCCGCGGCATCGGTCTGTCGCTTCGCAGCACGACCGAGCGAATGTGTTCGCCATGCCTGCTGACATCGTGTTGGTGGGAACCATGGTCGTGGTGGTGATGATCATCATGTTGCGCGGAAGGCAGCAGGGCGGCTGCGCGCAGGCGCAGCGGATCAAGAAGGGCGGGCGAAAGGTCGAGCGCGCCGCGTTCGAGGATCGGCGCCGCCGCATTCAGTGCGCGCAGCCGCGTTTCGATCGCATGCCGGCGGGCCGCCCGGTCCTCCTCTGGAGCCATGTCGAGCTTGGTGACGAGCAGCAGATCGGACAGCGCCACCTGGCGAACGGCTTCCATGTGCTCGTCCAGTTGGACAGGCGCGTTCAGCGCATCGACGAGCGTGACGAGGCTTGCCGCCTCGAAGCGAGGGCTTATCCGCGGGTCGGCGATGATCGCCTGAAGCACGGGAACCGGGTCGGCGAGCCCGGTCGTCTCCACGATCACCCGGTCGATGCCTTCATCCGGTAGAACGGCAAGGGTATCCGCCAGTTCGCCCCGGATCGTGCAGCACAGGCAGCCGTTGGAGAGCTCGATGACCGCGTCCTCGCGACCCCTTATGAAAAGATGGTCGAGGCCCGTCTCGCCGAACTCGTTGACGATCACCGCCGTCTTCGAAAATGTCTCGTCCTTCAACAGGTCGTTGAGAAAGGTCGTCTTTCCCGCGCCGAGAAAGCCGGTGAGGATATGGACCGGGATGCGGGTCATCGCCGGCTTCAGCGTGGACTGCGCGTCGGCGTCGGCACGTTCGCGCGTACCGGCGTGGGATGCGCGATGGCCTGGCCGTCAACGTCGAGGCGGACATAATCCGG
This sequence comes from Alphaproteobacteria bacterium, assembly GCA_030428345.1. Classification (GTDB taxonomy): domain Bacteria; phylum Pseudomonadota; class Alphaproteobacteria; order Rhizobiales; family Rhizobiaceae; genus BOKV01. Next base: position 6,681 of record JAUIBM010000061.1, read on the forward strand.
GCGCTTCTCGGGCACCGGAACGCTGCCCCGGCGCGGCGTCAGGCCCGCCGTGAGATAGGCGTCGCTCGCCGGGGCGTCGACTCCGCCGATGGCGATGGCCTCAACGACGCCGCCATGCGGCTTGTCGAGCAGGGGCGAATCGATGCGCGCATTGGCGGGCGCGGGATCGTATCGCGCCTTGATCGCCTTTTCGCTGCACATTGTCGCGCGCAGGTCGCGCGGGGGAACGACCGGCCCGGGATTGCTCATCGCCTCGACGGTCCTGCCGCCGCTGCCGGCCTCGAAACCCTTCAGCAAGAGGCTTGCCGCTTCCACAGCGCGGTCGGTTTGCGAATTGGCGCCGAAGAGCACGGCAATCACCTGGCGATTGTTGCGGGTGGCGCTGGCCACCATGTTGTAGCCGCCAGCGCAGACAAAGCCGGTCTTCATTCCGTCCGCTCCGGCGAAGCGCTCCAGCAGGAGGTTGTAGGAATGCTCCAGTTTGTCGCCGTCGCGTAGCGCCGATATTCCGAACCAGTGCGCCGAACGCGGGAAGTCGTCGAGGACGCGACGCGCAAGCACCGCCATGTCCCGGGCGCTGGAATACTGGCGCGGGGAATGGAGGCCGTTAGGATTGACGAAATGGGTGTCGCTGAGACCGAGAGCCGCGGCCTCCTCGTTCATCCGCGCGACAAAATTCTCGACCGTCCCGCCGACTGCCTCGGACAGCGCCACCGCCATGTCGTTGGCGCTCTTGACGATCAGGATCTTGATGGCGGTATCGACGCGCACCTTGGTTCCGACGGGATAGCCGGTCTTGGAAGGCGGCGCGCGCGAGGCGCGCTTGGACATCGTCACGGGTGAACCCTCGGATATCTCACCGGCTTTCAGGGCCTTGAGCGTGACGTAGAGCGTCATCAACTTGGTCAGCGAGGCGGGATGCCAGCGGTCGAAGGGATGGTTCTGCAAAAGAACGGCGCCGCTTGCGCGCTCGACAACCACATAGGGCCTGTCGGATGCGGCGCTCGCCGGGTGCGGAGACAGCATGACTGCCACGGCCAGAAGAGCGAGTCCCGAGATCGAAAGGCGCACGAGCATCAGCGCGCGCGTCGCAAGGGTAGGTTTCGTCGGGCTTGTGCTGTGGTGTCGCATTTCGTTATCACTATACCGTTTGGTCTTGCGCCGATCCGCCGAGTCGGTATTGGCAAAGATTGCCTTGCCCGTCCAGCCGGCAAGAGGCAAAGCTGATTATTGCGCAACGTTATCGCGGAGCCGGAATGCCCATCATCAACCGAATGGCGGAACTTCAAGACGATATTGCGGCCTGGCGCCGTGATTTTCACTCCGATCCCGAATTGCTCTACGACGTCACCCGAACGGCGGGCAAGATCGCCGCGCGGCTGCGCGAGATGGGATGCGACGAGGTCGTCGAGGGTCTTGGGCGCACCGGCGTCGTTGGCGTCATTCGCGGCCGGGACGGCGGCGGTGTCATCGGGCTGCGCGCCGACATGGACGCCCTGCCGATCGAGGAGGAAACCGGCAAGCAATGGGCCTCGAAAAATCCCGGCCTGATGCATGCCTGCGGCCATGACGGCCATACCGCGATGCTGCTGGGCGCGGCGCGCTATCTGGCTGAGACACGCAATTTCGCGGGCAAGGCGGTGGTTATCTTCCAGCCCGCCGAAGAGGGCGGTGCGGGCGGCAAGGCGATGGTCGAGGACGGGCTGATGGACCGTTTCGCGATCCAGGAAGTCTATGGCCTTCACAACATGCCGGGCCTGCCGGTCGGCCAGTTCGCCATCCGGCCCGGCCCGATCATGGCGTCCACCGACGAGTTCGAGATAACCTTCCGCGGCCATGGCGGGCATGCCGCAATGCCGCATCTCTGCCTCGACCCGGTCGTTGCCGTTGCGCAATGCGTGAACGCGCTCCAGACCATCGTCTCGCGCGGGACTGACCCGCTGGCGTCGCTCGTGGTTTCCGTGACGCAGCTGCGCGCCGGTCATGCCCACAATGTCATTCCGGACACCGCCTGGCTCAACGGCACCGTGCGCTCGCTCACCACGGAGCGGCGCGACTTTGCCGAGCGCAGGATTCGCGAGATCGCCAACGGCGTGGCGGCGACCAATGGTTTGAGCGCGGAAATCCTTTACGACCGAAACTACCCCGTGACGGTCAACCATCGCGAACAGACCGAAAAGGCGATCGCCATTGCGTCAGCCATTGCCGGGGAAGACCTGGTAAACGCCGAAGTCTCGCCGCTGATGGGTGGAGAGGATTTCTCTTACATGCTCGAAGCGCGGCCCGGCGCGTTCATCTTCTTGGGCAATGGCGATACGTCGGGGCTGCACACGGCGCAGTACGACTTCAACGACACCGCCATTCCCTATGGTTCGTCCTATTGGGCCAAGCTGGTGGAGACGCTGCTGCCGGCGGCTTGAGGTCGGGCGGGGCCGCCCGGCGCTATTCGTCCAGCGCGTTGGAGATGCGGCGCTGCAATTCGTTGACATTGACCAGGATCAGCGCGCCACGGGCCTTTTCAATATGGCCCTCGCGTTCGAGCTGGTTGAGTTCTCGCGACACGACTTCCCGGCGTGAGCCTATGCGTTCGGCCAGTTCGCGCTGGATCGGCGGCGGGCTGATCGAGCGTTGCGTCTGGTTGCCCGGGCGAGGGCGCGACAAGCGCAGCAACTCAGCGTAGAGGCGGTGCTTGGCCTGCAGAAAGGAGTGCTCGCCCAGACGCAGGTTGAGAGCGCGAACGCGCGAAGCGAACATCCGCAACACGGCCATCGCGATATCGGGCGATTCGCGCAGGATCTCCAGGAACACCTTCTGCGGCATGATGCAGATGCGCGAGCGGGTCAGCGCCGTCACGTTGGCCGACCGGGTGTGGTTGTCGATCGCGGCAATCTCGCCGAAGAAATCGCCGTCGCCCAGCTCGCTCAGGATGACTGCCTTGCCGATGGCGATTCTCAGAATGATGCGAACCCGGCCGCTGAGGATGAAGCGCACATCATTGCTCTCGTCGTCGACATCGATGACGAGTTCATGCGGATCGTAGTCCTTCCAGAAGCAGGCCCGCGCATAGCGTTCGGCAAGAGCGGGCTCCATGTCGCGGAAGAGGGGGATTTTCAGCAGGTTTTCCATGATGTCGCCCAATGCCGCCACGCCCGGTCAATTCTGCGGCCGTTTCATTTATGAAAATTTTCTTCCGCGGGGCAATGGCAAGCTTCGATTTTCGCGCAGCAATTGCAAGGCGATTCGGTCCGGATTCGCACATAACGCGCCAAAACCGTTGCCGCGCAAAGGCGTATGCAAATGTTAACCAATAAAAAATCGTTTTGGTTCAAGG
>JAUIBM010000062.1 GCA_030428345.1 Alphaproteobacteria bacterium
CCGTCCATTCCTCGCCATTCGATATCGACTCAATGCTGTCGCGGCTGCTGGATCGCGACGCCCACGCCTATCATCTGCTGCTGGCGGAGTTCGACAGGCTGGATTTTTCCGCGAGCGAGTTTCTCGAAGGTCCCGTGCGCGAAATGGCCGTGCGCCTCGGCATGATGTGGTCGGACGACCGCCTGGGATTTTACGAGGTGACGCTCGCCGTCGCTCGGCTGCAGACCTTTGTCTGGGAACTGGTCCAGCGCAAGGCGACGGACGTCCAGCGCGTGCCCCATCCGCGCCGGATTCTGCTGGCGCGGGTCAGCGGCGAGGAACACACGCTCGGGCTGCTCGTCGTCACGGCCTGTTTCCAGGAAGAGGGTTGGGAAGTCTGCGGCGGCGTCGATCTCGAGACCGGGCCAAAATTGCTCGACAAGCTCTCGAAGGAGAGCTTCGCCGTCCTGGGCGTCTCGGCCAGCGGCGCGGTCGACCCGATCCGGCTGCGATCGATCGTCCAGGAAGCGCGAAAGAGTTCGGCCAATGCGCGCATCGGCATCTGCGTGGGCGGCCCGGATATCTCGCTGAACCCGGAAAACTACCATCAGGTCGACGCCGATTTCCTCGCCCGCGATGCGGTGTCGGCAATCAAGGTGGCGGAGAGCTTCGCCAACTGAACCGCTTCGGGCAAGGGGCTGGCGCATCCGGTTCCGCCAGGCGCTGGTTGGCGAAACCGGAATGCGAACCGCGATCGCTCAGAGCTTGCCTACCTCGCGGTAATAGCGGGCCGCGCCCGGGTGCAGCGGCAGGCCGCCGAAGTTCTGCACGGCGTATTCGATGTTCAGCGCCTTGGCCCATGGCGCATCCGACGTGATGCTGGAAATATTCTCCCAGAACGCCTTGGTGATGCGATAGACGGTCTCCTCGTCCAGATCGGCCCGCACGCCAATTCCGACCGCCGTGTCATGCGACATCACCGGCCCGTCATTGGTCTGACCCTTGTACATGCCCGCCGGCACCTCGGAGAGCGTGCGCTCCTTGCCCAGGAACTTGGTGACCGCCTCGCCGGAATAATCCTGCGGGCCGACAAAGCGCACCTTCTCGGTCTCGGTGAACTGGATGAACTGCTGGCACGGATCGATGCAGCCATTCACATACATGTCGATCTTGCCGTCGAGGAAGGATTGGAACCCGGTCGCCCAGTTGGCGGTGATCGCCTCGTAGTCCTCGCCGGCGACAAGCCCCGTCGTCGCCGCGATCCACGCCTTTGCGGTATTGAAGGCTCCGCCGCCCGCGGGGCCGAGGAAGACCGTCGCGCCGGCCAGGTCGTCCAGCGTGGCGATGCCGCTGTCGGCGCGCACCGCATAGTGATACTGCCCATAGGGAAACCACATGAGCAGCCGCAGGTTCTTGGCAAGCTCGGGGGCTTCCGGCTCCTTGGCGTACATCGCCTTGCCGGCCGACATCATCTGGTAGACGGTCGGCGAGACCATCGACATGTCGATGTTTCCGCGCGCCACCTCAAGCATGTGCACCGTGGCGGCGCCGCCGCCCGCGACCTCGATCTCGATATCGCCGAGCTTGTCGGTCACGAGATTGGCGAAAGTCGCCATGGTGATCGCCTGACCGAGACTCGGTTCAATGGTGGCCATTTTCAGGGTTTCCGCCTGGGCGACGCCCGCCCCGAGCGAAAGCGCGGCAATGGCCGCAAATATCTGTCGTTTCATCGCTTCTCTCTCCTCCAGTTGATCTTGGCAGTGTTCAGCCCGCGCCCTCCAGCACGAGCCGCCGCGCCGCCCGCTCTCTGACAAGCAGCGCAATTCCGGCAAGGATCGCAGGGGCCGCCACCAGCATTTGCGGGAACAGGCACGCTGCGCCGAGCACCGCCCTGGCGATGCGCTCGGGGACCGCAAGGCGGGCGCGATCGAAGCCGGCCAGGGCCGATGCGACAAGCCACATGGAAAGGGCGAAGGCGGCGATGATCCAGCCCAGTTGCGCCCAGCTTACCGTGTCGATGTCGATCATCGCGCGCGAGTTCACGGGCTTTTCGCCGAACCAGACGAAAAGCACCTGCAGTTTGTAGAGCACGGCCGGATGATAAACGAAGACAAAGGGAATGAGGAAGCCGGCGACGGCGATCTTGGCGGCCTCGAACCCCGTGCGGATCGCATTGGCCCCGGCAATCGGCGCGGCGGCGAAGGCCGCAAGCGCGACAGGCGGCGTGACGGTCGACATCATGGCGAAGACGACGACGAACAGATGCAGGGTCAGCGGCGCGAGGCCCACCGTGTCGATGCCGGAACTGAGCGCGATCACGATGATGAAATAGGTCGCGCCAGGCGGCAGGCCCATGCCGAGGACGATCGCGCCGAAGGCGACGACGAGCAGCACCACGATCATCGGCCCGTCGGCGACCTGCGCCAGCAGCAGCGACAAGCGGCCGGCAAATCCCGAGGTCTGGATCAGCCCGACGATCAATCCGATCGCCGTGACGATGACGACGATGGCGGCGGCCATGCGGCCCGCCTCGCAAAGGGCGTTCCAGAGCCTTGTGCGGGAGCGGAAGCCGGGAAACAGCACCAGCGAGGCGGCAAGAGCGGCCACGAGCCCGTAGAAGCCGGCCTTGGGCACCGATGGCTGGGCGAACAGGAAATAGGAGAGCACGGCGAGCGGCACGATGAAGACGAGCGTCTGCAGCCACTCCCTGCCGGTCAGGGACGGGCGGGCGGCGTCCGGCAGAGCGCCGACGCCAAGGCGGCGGGCCTCGAAATACACCGCGAGAAAGGTGCCCAGATAGTAGAAGGCGGCCGGGATGATGGCCGCGACGACGATGTAGCGGTATTCGAGCCCGATCTGCCCGGCGACGAAGAAGGCCACCACGCCCATGACCGGCGGCATGATCTGTCCTCCGGTCGATGCGGCCGCCTCGACAGCGCCGGCGAATGCCGGGGAGAAGCCCGATCTCTTGATCACCGGAATGGTCATCACGCCGGTGGAGACCACATTGGAAATCGCCGCGCCCGACAGCGTGCCGAAGAGGGCCGAACTCGCAACCGCGGCATGGGCAGCGCCGCCCGTGAGCCCGCCCGTCAGGCGGTTGGCGATCTTCATCAGCAGATCGCCGGCGCCCGAGGCCATGAGCACCGACCCGAAGACGATGAAGATGAGCACATTGCCGGCGACCACCTGCACCGGCTGGCCGAACATGCCGCCGGTCTGGGCCCAGAAATTGAGGATCATGGCGCGCAGGTTCTGATCGAAGGAAGCCTGCGACCCGGCGAAGACGCCGGTCCATTCCGGCATCCAGCCGCGCGCAAAGAAATAGATCACCCAGTAGATCGAGAAGCCGACGATGAACCCGCCAAACATTCGGTAGGTCAGATAGAAGGTGAGGAGGACGGCAAGCGGGAAGGCGACATAGTCGATCGGGTCGAGCGAAGGCACCACACCCGCGTCCGACGCGAATATCTTTGCGATCCAGATGCAGAACACGGCGACCGAGAGCGCCGCCATCGCCCAGTTGAGCAAACGCAGCTTCGCCCGCTTGTGCAGGGTAAGCGCCGAGATTGCAAAGGACAGGGTAATCGGCAAGCCGATGATCAGGCCGGTGGGGCGCAGGAAGTCCTGCTCGAAAGCGCGATGCGCTGCGCCCAGCCAGTGCTCGCGCAGCAATACGCGCTGATCGCGGCGCGACAGTTCGGCAAAGCCGTCATGGGTATTGGCGATGATCCAGTGGACGAGTTCGCTCAGCGGCCCGGACGCGGCATAGAGCACGACGATGATCGCCAGGGCGACCGCCAATATGTCGGCAAAGCGCTTGTCGGCAGGATTGGCGGTTCGATCCTCAACCATCGCCGCCGTCTCCCCGCGCCAAATGGACCTGCCGCGCTGGTCCGCGATATTTCTCGGTCAGTTCCGGCGGAACCTCCGAGCCGTCGACCATGAACGGCAGGATGCCCCGGCGCGCCGAAGCGCCGCGCATTGCGCGGATATCGTCGTCGGAGCGCGTTACCCGCTGCGCATTGCGCCGGCCCCAGCGGGCAAGCATCTCGTAAAGGCGGGCGATGACCGGTTGCTGCTGCGGGTCCGCGCCCAAATCGCGGAATTCGTCCGGGTCCAGCTCGGTGTCGAACAGCATCGGGCGAAAGCCGCCCTCGGCATGGATCATCTTGTAGCGGCCGTCGAAGATCATGAACAGGCGCGCATCGTCGGTGCTCACCCCCAGCGCCGCGCACATCGGCGTGACGGAATAGTCGTATTCGCTGATGACGCAGTCGCGCCAGTCCCGCGGCGTCTCACCCCGCAGGAACGGCATGAGCGAGCGTCCCTCGATGATGTGGCCGCGTTCCTCGCCGCCGGCGGCCTCCACGAAGGTCGCGGCCAGATCGATGCTCTCGACGAGCGCGTCGCAGGTCGAGCCGCGCGTCGCGTCCGCCGCCGCGCGCGGATCGTAGATGATCAGGGGAACCTTGACCGAGGGCTCGTGGAACAGATCCTTCTCGCCAAGCCAGTGGTCGCCCAGGTAATCGCCATGGTCGGATGTGACAACGATCATCGTGTCCTGCATCCGGCCGCTAGCCTCAAGGTAATCGAGCAGGCGTCCGAACTGGTCGTCGCACTGCCTGATCAGACCCATATAGGCGGGGATGACCTTTTCGCGGACATCGTCCCGCTGGAAGGCCCGCGCCACCCTGGTGTCCATGAAGGCGCCGTAGACCGGGTGCGGGTCGCGCCGCTCGACTTCATGACGCCGGGCGGCGGGAACATTGTTGGGTCCGAACATGGCGTGGTAGGGCGCGGGCACGATATAGGGCCAATGCGGCTTGATGAAGCTGACATGGGCGAGCCAGTCTCCCTCGGCCTGATCGATGAAGCGGATCGTCTCTGACGTCAGCCACGGGGTCTCGCTGTCTTCCTCGCGGATATTGGCCGGCCTGTCCGCGTTCATGAACATCCAGCCGCTGGCCATGTTGCCATCGGCGTCGATGCCGGCATTGGCGTAATCGGCCCAGGGATTTTCGCCGTCATAGCCCCTGGACTTCAGATATTCGTTATAGGGCGAGCGCTTGGCGTCGTAGAAGCCGTCCGGTCCCGCGCCCCACAATCCGTCGTCGCGAATCCAGGCGTCGAAGCCGCATTCCGCCTGGCGCGCGCCGATGATGGTGTCGGGGCTGAGACCGAGGCGCTGCATGCCCTCGGCGTCGACCTTCATATGGGTCTTTCCGATCAGCCAGGCCTGCATGCCCAGGCTGCGCAGATGGTCGCCCAGCGTCACCTCGCCGACACGAAGCGGAAAGCCATTCCATTGCGCCCCGTGTGAGGAGGCGTAGCGCCCGGTGTAGAAGCTCATGCGGCTCGCGCCGCAGATCGGCGATTGCACATAGGCCTGGGTGAAGCGCACGCCCATCGCCGCCAGCCGGTCGAAATTCGGCGTCTGAAGATGCGGATGGCCCGCGCAGCCCAGATAATCGAACCGGAGCTGGTCGTACATGACGAACAGGATGTTCATGTGTCCTCCCGGAACCCGGATCTGCGCCCGGGTCCACCCCTTTCCATACCAAGAGGGCCGATAACCCCGAAACGAATAAAGTTGATTTGTATAACCAGCTGTTATCGCTCAAGGGCAACGAGATGCCTGGCGCGGTTGACCGCAAGGTCGGCAAATGCCAGCGCGGCCGGGGTCAGCGGCCGGTCGGCAAGCGACATCAGCCCGATCTGCACCGGCTCGATGTGGTCGGCGAGTGGCAGGGCGACGATGTTCCAGCGCGGCGCGATCTCCTCCAGCATCAGCGCCGGGAAGGAGCAGAGCCGGTCGCTCTCCTCGATCATGGCAAGCAGCGACATGATCGAATCCGATGTCACGATGGGCTTGGGGACGGCGAGCCCGGCGGCGGCGAAATCCGATGCGATGCCGAAACTGCGCTTACGCGGCCCGATCATGATCCACTCCGCCGCGCCCAGTTCGGCAAGGCGGGTCGCCTCGGCATAGCGCGATCCCCTGCCGGCAATGATGACCAGCGGCGTCTTCAGAAGATTGCGGATGGCGAGACCCGCCCGCTCGCCCTTGTCCGGCGTCGGGCCGATGACGAGATCGGTCTCGCCCGAGCGCAGGATTGCGAGCGCGGTGGGCGGATGGCCGCCGGCGATCTGCAGATGCACATTGGGAAACTGCCTGCGGAATCGGTCGATCACCTTCGGCACGATGCGAACCGCCGCCAGCGGCGAAACGGTGACATGCAGGCTGCCCGAACCATCGCCCCTCGTCTGCCGGATCTCCTCGTCGAGCTTGCGGAATTCGGCGCTGATCATCCGGGCCCGGGCAATGATCCTGCGCCCGATCTCGGTCGGCTCCACACCGCGCGCCGCGCGGGTGAAAATCTTCGCGCCGAGTTCCTCCTCCGCCTGTTTCAGCGTCTTGGTGAGCGCCGGCTGCGACTTCTGGATGGAGCGCGCGGCGGCGCGAAGGCTGCCGGCCTCGGCGATCGCAACGATCGTTTCAACATGATTGACCTTCATGACGCCTCCCCGGCACCCCAGCCTTGCCCGGTCGGGCCAACCGGACCGCTGCGGATTGCTCCGGCGCATCATCGCACTATAATCGCCGGGATGGGCGGTTTGAACGCGACACGCGCAAATCTGGCGATGCGGTTCATGGCGGCGGCGATAACCCTCGCGCTGCTCGCATTTCCGTTCGGCAATGGCTATGCGCCTGTCGCCGCCGCGCATGCGCCCGCCGCGGGCGATTCGCAGCACGCCCATCATTCCTCAGCCGGCCATGCCGCAATGGCCGCCGGAGAACTCGCCCCGGCCAGGAGCGCGGATTGCGATCATCCTGTTTCCAAGCCCATCGGCCCGGCCTGCGAGGAGGGAAGCTGCGCATACGGACTTTGCCACGCCATGGTGGCGGTGCCGGCAATCTCCTTCGACCGGCCGCCGCTTGAGGACAGCCCTGCGAGCGGTCCCGCCACCGTGTTCGTGATGCTCGCCGGCGAAATGGCGGAGCGCCCTCCCCGAGCCTGACGGAAAAGCGCGCCTGAATTTCCAGGCAGCGGCCGCGCCTTGCGGCGCAATTGGCCAAGGAGAAGCTCGCCCGCCTGATGGGGCTGTGGGGCGATGATCTCGACTTCTTCGTGCCCGACAGGCTCCCGACGCTGCCTCGCACCCTCGCCCGCAAGCGCGACATCGAGGCCGAGGCGCTGCAGCGGCGCGTCGACCTGCAGCTTGCCCGGCTGAAACTCGATGCAACCGCGCAAAGCTTCGGCCTGACCGCGGCCACCCGCCTTGTCAGCGATCTCGAGATCCTTGCGGGCTTCGAAAAGGAGCGGGAGGTCGAAACAGAATACGAGATCGAAGACGGAAAGCTGAAGCAAGCCAGCACGCGCAGCTGGACCGTGACGCCGCAGATCGAAGTCGAATTCGTCATTCCGGTCTTCGACAGCGGCAAGCCGAAGCTGCGCAAGGCGGAACTGGCCTATCTGCGCGAAGCCAATCTGCTTGCCGAGAAGGCCGTGAACGTGCGCTCGGAGGCCCCGTCAGCCTATCTCGCCTACAGGGCCAGCTTCGAGATCGCCCGCCATTTCCAGAACGAGGTGCTGCCGCTTCGAGCCACGATCGAGGAGGAATCGCTCCTCACCTATAACGGCATGATCACCAATACCTTCGAACTGCTCGCCGACACGCGGGCGAGGATCGGCTCGGTGCTTTCGGCAAGCAATGCGCGTCGGGACTTCTGGCGGGCGGAGGCCGGTCTTTCGGCCGCAATCCATGGCGGATCGCCAGGCGCGGCCCCAGCCGAGGGCGGCGGCGCAACACAAATCGCAAACAATGCCGGCGGGCACTAACCCAATCGTGTCGCAAGGAAAAACCATGTTCAACAGACGTCAGATAATCGGGGCAAGCGCCGCAGGCGCGGCGCTCGTTTCCTCCTCCGCCTGGTCGAAAACCGCCAATACCAGCCTGCCTGATGCGGCGCTGGTCGCGGCGGCGCAAACCCAGGCGCCGCTTCATCCCTCCACCGGGCCGGACTACCAGCCGGTGGTGACCCTCAATGGCTGGACGCTGCCGTTCCGCATGAACAACGGCGTCAAGGAGTTTCACCTGGTCGCGGAGCCGGTCGAGCGCGAGATGGCCGAGGGCATGACCGCCTATCTGTGGGGCTACAACGGCCAGTCCATCGGCCCGACCATCGAGGCGGTGGAAGGCGACCGGGTTCGCATCTTCGTCACCAACAAATTGCCGGAGCACACCACCGTGCACTGGCACGGCCTGATCCTGCCCTCCGGCATGGACGGCGTTGGCGGCGTCTCGCACCCGCAGATCAAGCCCGGCAAGACCTTCGTCTACGAGTTCGATCTCGTGAAGAGCGGCACCTTCATGTACCACCCGCATGCCGACGAGATGGTGCAGATGGCGATGGGCATGATGGGCCTGTTCATCGTTCATCCGAAGGATCCTGCCTTCATGCCGGTCGACCGCGACTTCTGCTTCCTGCTGAACGCCTTCGACATCGAGCCGGGATCCTATGTCCCCAAGATCATGACCATGACGGATTTCAACCTGTGGTGCTGGAACAGCCGCACCTTTCCCGGCATCGATCCGCTGGTCGTCTCGAAGAACGATCGCGTGCGGGTGCGGGTCGGCAATCTGACGATGACCAATCACCCGGTGCACATGCATGGCTATGACTTCGAGGTCACCTGCACCGATGGCGGCTGGACGCGACCCGAGGCCCGCTGGCCGGAAGTGACGGTCGACATCCCGGTCGGCGGCATGCGCGCCTATGAGTTCGACGCCGTCCATGAGGGCGACTGGGCGATCCATTGCCACAAGGCGCATCACACGATGAACGCCATGGGCCACGACGTGCCGACATTCATCGGCGTCGACAAGAGCGCGCTGACCCGAAAGATCCGCGCGCTTCAGCCCGAATACATGCCGATGGGCACCGCCGGAATGGCGGACATGGGCGAGATGGAGATGCCCCTGCCCGACAACACCGTGCCGATGATGACCGGCTGGGGGCCCTACGGTCCGATCGAGATGGGCGGGATGTTCTCGCTGGTGAAGGTGCGCGAAGGCATCGACGCCGACGATTATTCCGACCCCGGCTGGTACGAGAACCCGCCCGGCACACAGGCCCATGAATGGACGGGCGAGGTGCCGGAAGCAACCAGCATGGCGGATGCCGCGACGCGCATCACGCCGAGAGCCGGGCGCGCTTCCTCCGACGCCGGTCCGAAACAGGGCTGACCCAGTTCGAAACCCAGATCACCAACCATCCTCAAAGGAAGACTCATGCTGAAATTCACGATGTTCGTCCTCGCCGCCTCATTGGCTTCTCCCTCGCTCGCCAGCGGCACCCATGCCGGCGGCCATCACGGCGAGGAAGCCGAGGCCATGGCGGTCGGCGAAATGGAGCACCCGGTTGAACGCGCCCTCAAGCATCGTTTCCAGGCGCGTGAGCACCTCGCGCTCGGTCCAGCGGTAGCGCTGCAGGTTCTGGACCCATTCGAAGTACGAGACGGTCACGCCGCCGGCGTTGCCGAGGATGTCGGGGATCACGAAGACGTCGCCGCGCTCCTCGAGGATGGCGTCGGCCTCGGGCGTGGTCGGACCGTTGGCGCCTTCGGCGATGACCTTGCACCGGAGCTTCGGGGCGTTCTCGCGGGTGATCACCATCCCGCAGGCCGCCGGGGCGAGGACGTCGCAGGGCTGGCACAGCATCTCGCCGGGGTCGATCGGATCGGCGCCGTCGAAATCATTCACACCGCCGGTTTCGGCCACATGCTTCGACAGCGCGGGCACGTCGATGCCCTGGGCGTTCCACAGCGCGCCGGT
>JAUIBM010000063.1 GCA_030428345.1 Alphaproteobacteria bacterium
TGGCGGGCGACAATTTCGGTTGCGGCTCCTCGCGCGAACACGCCCCCTGGGCGCTGCTGGATTTCGGCATACGCTGCGTGATCTCGACCGGCTTTGCCGACATTTTCTACAATAACTGCTTCAAGAACGGCATCCTGCCGGTGGTCGTTTCGCAGGCGGATCTGGACAAGCTGATGGACGATGCGCGCCGCGGCGCCAACGCCACACTGACCGTCGATCTGGAAAGCCAGACGATCAAGGGCCCCGACGGCGGCACGGTAACCTTCGACATCGATCAAAGCCGCAAGCATCGCCTGCTCAACGGCATCGACGATATCGGCGAGACCCTGCAGCACGCGCCGCAGATCGAGGCCTATGAAGTCAAGATGGCCCAGGAACGGCCCTGGGTCTGAGCGCCGTCGCGCCTGTGTGATTTCCCGCCGCCCCAGGGCGCGGCCATCGCGCCTTGAACAACCGGTCGGCCCGAACGCAAGGCGCCTTTCCTCCGAGAGGTAATTCCATGACCAAGAAACTTTTCCTGCTGCCCGGCGACGGCATCGGACCGGAGGCGATGGCCGAGGTCGAGAAGATCATCGCCTGGATGAATTCCGCGCTCGCGGCCGGTTTCGAAACCGAGACCGGACTTGTCGGCGGATCGGCCTATGACGCGCACGGCGCGGCGATCTCCGATGACGACATGGCGCGGGCCATGGCGGCAGACGCGGTTCTGTTCGGCGCGGTCGGCGGACCGAAATGGGATGGCGTCGCCTATGAGGTGCGGCCCGAGGCGGGCCTGCTTCGCCTGCGCAAGGACATGCAGCTTTTCGCCAATCTGCGCCCGGCGATCTGCTATCCCGCGCTCGCGGCTTCCTCCTCGCTCAAGCCCGAGGTGGTCGAGGGGCTCGATATCCTGATCGTGCGCGAACTGACGGGCGGCGTCTATTTCGGCGAGCCCAAGGAGATCATCGATCTGGGCAACGGCCAGAAGCGCGGCATCGACACCCAGGTCTACGACACCTTCGAGATCGAGCGGATTTCCGGCGTCGCATTCGAACTGGCGCGCACCCGCGGCAACAAGGTGTGCTCGATGGAAAAGCACAATGTGATGAAGTCCGGCGTCCTGTGGAAGGAAGTCGTGGCCGCCTATCACAAGGCCAATTACGCCGATGTCGAGCTGACCCACATGCTGGCCGACGCCGGCGGCATGCAGCTTGTGCGCTGGCCCAAGCAGTTCGACGTGATCGTCACGGACAATCTGTTCGGCGACATGCTGTCGGACGTCGCCGCCATGCTGACCGGATCGCTGGGCATGCTGCCGTCCGCCTCGCTCGGCGCGCCCGATGCGATCAGCGGCAAGCGCAAGGCGCTGTACGAGCCGGTGCACGGCTCGGCCCCCGACATCGCGGGCAAGGGAATCGCCAATCCGATCGCCATGATCGCGTCCTTCGCGATGTGCCTGCGCTATTCCTTCAACATGGTTGGCGAAGCAGACATGCTCGACAGGGCGATCGCCAACACCCTGGACAAGGGACTGCGCACCGGCGACATCATGAGCGATGGCTGCACGCAGGTCGGCACGAGCCAGATGGGCGATGCGGTGCTGGCCGAATTCCAGGCCCTGGCGGGCTGATCGCCAACGCCGCCGCCGGCGCCCGGCGCGATTGACTCGCCGGGCGAATGCAGCCATATAGCCGGCAATTGGCTGGAGAGTGAACGATGCGCGCTGGCGCAACTCATCTGATGACGGTAGCTGCGGCAGAATTTCTCGCCGCATTGACGCGCGGGCTCAGCCCGGCCGCGGCATTTGGCGTTTCCGTCGGCAAGTCCGTCACCAAAACCACCAAACACTGACCCTTCCGCTTGTTCCCGACGCCTTCCCGGGGATGAGACGGGAGGCGAGCGCGGATGCGGATTGCCGCTTCGCAGCAAGCCCGGAAGGCCGGGACTGGAATTCCCTTCGAAAAATCGGGAGCATGCAATGGGTTACAAGATCGCGGTCGTCGGCGCGACCGGCAATGTCGGCCGGGAAATGCTGGATATCCTGGATGAGCGCGGCTTTCCGGCCGATACGGTCGTGGCGCTCGCCTCGCGCCGCAGCCAGGGCACGGAAGTCTCGTTCGGCGACAAGACCCTGAAGGTCCAGGCGCTCGAAACCTTTGATTTCTCCGATACCGACATCGCCCTGCTCTCGGCGGGCGGCGAGGTTTCCAAGGTATGGGCGCCGAAGATCGCGGCGCAGGGCTGCGTCGTGATCGACAACTCCTCGGCGTGGCGATACGATTCCGACGTGCCTCTGATCGTTCCGGAAGTGAATGCCGACGCCATCGAAGGTTTCCGCAAGCGCAACATCATCGCCAATCCGAATTGCTCGACCGCGCAGCTGGTCGTCGCGCTGAAGCCCCTGCATGACCGCGCGAAGATCAAGCGCGTCGTGGTCGCGACCTATCAATCGGTCTCGGGCGCCGGCAAGGACGCCATGGACGAATTGTTCAACCAGACCCGGGCGGTCTTCGTCGCCGATCCGATCGAGGCGAAGAAGTTCCCCAAGCGAATCGCGTTCAACGTGATCCCGCATATCGACGTTTTCCTGGACGACGGCTCCACCAAGGAAGAGTGGAAGGTGGTGGCCGAGACCAAGAAGATGCTCGACAAGAAGATCAAGGTCACCTGCACCGCCGTGCGCGTGCCGGTGTTTGTCGGGCATTCCGAAGCGGTCAATATCGAGTTCGAGGATCCGATCAGCGCCGAGGAAGCCCGCGAAATCCTGCGCGAGGCCCCGGGTTGCCTGGTGATCGACAAGCGGGAGAACGGCGGCTACATGACCCCGGTCGAATGTGCGGGCGAGGACGCGACTTATATTTCGCGCATCCGCGAGGATCCGACGATCGACAACGGGCTCAACCTTTGGGTCGTCTCAGACAATCTGCGCAAGGGCGCCGCACTCAACGCGGTGCAGATCGCCGAACTGCTGCTTGCCCGCGGGCTGCTGAAGACGCGCAAGGCGGCCTGAACCCTTCACCGGCCGGAGCCCATCGATAGCCTGACGGCGCGCCTGCGCGCGCCGTCAGCGATTTCTTCCGTTTCGTCATCTTGCGGTCGCTTTTTGTGGCGATGAATGCACGGCGGGTGGAATCCTTGAAACGGTCTGGGGCCTTGACGCCGTTGCCGGTATGATCCGCGTTGCTGTATGAATGCAGCGAATCAGCGAGTATCAATTGCCGGTCAACCAGGAGCCCGCATGAATTTCCGTCAGATCGCCATGATTTTCGCCTTGTCCCTCGGCGTCGGACAGGCTGCGCCCGCGCTTGCCAAGCAATGCGGCAATACTTCCGCCGGATATAACGCCTGGGTCGCCGACTTCTCGCGCGAGGCGGTCGCTAACGGCATTTCGCAGCGCACGCTCAACGAGGCCTTTGCGGGCATTTCCTACGCCACGAAGACCATCTGGTACGATCGCAACCAGAAAAGCTTCAAGCTTACCTTCGACCAGTTCATGAAGAAGCGCGGAGCGGCGACGATCATTGCCCAGGGCAAGAAACGAAAGAGCCAGAACGCCGCATTGTTCCAGAACATCGAGCGCAAATTCGGCGTGCCGGCCGGCCCGCTGATCGCGATCTGGGGCATGGAAACCGCCTTTGGCGGCTTCATGGGCGACAAGGACATTTTCTCGTCGCTGACGACGCTGGCCTATGATTGCCGGCGCTCGGAACTGTTCGAGGAGCAGTTGTATGCGGCGCTAAAGCTGCTGCAGACCGGTCAACTCTCGCGTGGCGAGATGACAGGCGCGGGCCATGGCGAAATCGGCCAGGTGCAGTTCCTGCCGGCCAATTATGTCAAATATGGCGTGGACGGCGACGGCGACGGACGGGTCGACATGATCAAGTCGCGCGCCGATGCGCTGGCTTCGGTCGCCAATTACCTGGTGGCTTATGGCTGGAAGCGCGGCCAGGGCTATCAGATCGGCGAGCCGAACTACGACGCCATCGTCGGCTGGAACAAGGCGCAGGTCTATCAGAAGGCGATCGCCGCCATCGGCAAGGCGATCGACGGCTGACCGGGAGAACGCGGCGAACCGTCAGGAACCGTCGCAGCTTTCGGCCAGTTCTTCCTGCGTCATGGCGGTGACGGTGTCGCCGGCCAGCGCGAATGTCTCGCGATTGAGCCGCTGGTTGGTAGGAAACCGGTAGCACACCTCGACGATTGCGGATGTCGCGTCCGCGCTTGTCGTCTGCGTCGTGATTTCGGCGCTTCGCGCCACGTCTTCCCAGGCGTCCAGCGACTCGATGAACTCGTCCCTCGACTGGACGATGCCGAGATATTTCAGCGAAATCTCGGCCTGCGGCGCAAGGATTGCCTCGAAGACATCGCGGTCGGCGGTCCGCAAGGCGTCATACCAACGGACGACGACGGGCGGCATGTCGGCCGCGCCGGCCGGCGCGGCGGCAAAAAGCGCATGCATCGCGGCCGATGAGACCGCCAGGAACACGAATTTCTTCAACACCGATACGCTCCTTGCGCCATTGCGGCCCTTCTTGTCGCGCGTTGGGCCGGGCCTCCTCATGCCGACGCCAACGAGAAATCGCCGGTTCCCGGATCCATGGTCCATAGCTCGCCGGAGGAAATATCGAACCATGAGCCGTGGATGGCCAGGGTTCCGCGTTCCACCAGAATGCGCACGCAGGGAAAGGTGAGCAGATTGGCGACCGAGGTGCGCACCGAGGCTTCCTCCAGCGCGCGCTGACGCTGATCGGGCAGGCTGGCGTCCTCGCAGCGAATGTCCGCCGCCGCAGGCTCCAGCAGCGAAATCCACTTTCCGATGAAATCGCCGGGCGAGAGGGGCTCGGCGGAATTGCCCTCCAACTGCTCGCGAAAGGCGTGAATGCCGCCGCACCGGCCATGCCCCATGATCACGATATGCTTCACCTTGAGGGCCTGCACCGCGAATTCCAGCGCCGCCGAAGTGCCGTGATATTCGCCGTCCGGCGCATAGGGCGGGACGAGATTGGCGACATTCCGCACCACGAACATCTCGCCGGGAGCCGCGTCGAACACGATTTCGGGAGCGGCGCGCGAATCGCAGCAGGAGATCACCATGACCTCAGGGCTCTGGCCCTGGGCCGCGAGCTGCTCGTAGCGTTCGCGCTCATGGCGCAGGCGGCCGTAGTGGAATGCCTTGTAGCCGTCGACAAGACGGGACGGAAAACCGGGTTCCACCTGCTCGCGAGCCATTGCGCCTCCTTCAAGTCCTGTTCTGTCGCAGCGATGTAACCCCAAGCGGGTACCAGCGCCAAGCCCGCTCTTGCGCAGGCGGCATTCCGGCGCCTACGCCCACATGGCGACATGCAGGCCGCGACTGTCGGTCTGGGGGTGCGCCGGGTAGGATCGCGCCTCGCCCGTGGCGACGCGCCCGGCGATAAGGGAGCAGACGCAGGCGTCCAGAAAATCATCCTCCGCCGCCCCGCGCGGCACGGGCGAGGCGAGAAATTCGGCGGAAAAGCCGTGGCGCTGCAACAGGGCGCGCCGCTCGGCGAGGCCCTCCGGGTTGATCCGCCCCTTGATTTTCTTCGGCGTCGCCATGGGCGCGCCGCCATTGAGCGCCGTGAAGGCCAGTTCGGGATGGGATTCGCGAATCCTCGCCTGCATTTCGGGGTCGATCAGCGAATCGATCTCGCGGATCTTTGGAAAAAGCATGAAGCCCTGCCTGGAGATCTTTCGCGGCGGGTCCGAGGTGGCGAGCGCGATGGCGCAGGCCATGCGATAATCCGCTTCGTAGATCGCGGCGCGCGAGGGAATCGAGAACACGCTGGACTGGCGCGACCCGAGCATGGGGCGAACCGCGCGCTCTGCGCCGCGCCCGCCCGGGCCGACGCGGTCGGGCAGGCCGATCGGCATGTCGACGGCGATGAAGGCGTCCGGCCCGGTAGCGGCCAGCAGCCCGGCGAAGTCGGGAAAAATCCCGACCTTCGGCGCCTCTGCGGATTGGCGAATAACCGCGATCCAGCCCGCCTTGCAGCCATCGACGCCGACCAGCATGGCGCTACCGCGGCATTTCGGGACGCAGCGGCTCGGCCAGGTTGCGCAATTCGACCCTTGCCGCGGGGCGCATCAGGCTGGCGCGGTCGGCCGGCGGCATCAATTCGTCGCTGCCGCGCGACGCGGCGCGGGCGACCGCCTCGTAGATCGCGGCGGTGGCGCGGGCGAGCGCGTCGGGGCCGCTCATGCCCTGCAGCAGGTTTGCCAGGAAGAGCGCCGAGAACATGTCGCCCCCGCCATTGGCCGGCCCGTCTACCAGGCGATGCTCGGCCATCCACGCGCCTTCCCTTTCGACCAGAAGATTGGCGATGTTGCCGCGCATGAAGGCGGCGGTCGAGGTGACGACGACCCGCGTCGGCCCCAGGCCGCGCGCTGCGGCGATCGCCTCGCGGGCGGTTTCGAGCGGCCCCGTTCCGGCGAGCCAGGCGAGTTCATGCCGGTTCGGCGTCGCGATATCGGCCAGCGGCAGCAGGCGATCGCGAATCGCCTCGGCCGTCTCGCGCGGCACATACAGACCGCCATGGTCGCCGATCACCGGATCGCACAGATAGAGGAGGTGCGGGAGCTTGCGGCGCAGCGCGGAAATGAATTCGGCGACTTCGCGCGCCTGGCGGGCATTCGCCATGTAACCGGTCATGACCGCGCCGATTTCCACGGTCCATCTGGCGTTCAGGAGGTCGGCGAGGAAGCCGGCGAATTGATTCGGGTCCGGCTCGATCCTTGTGGCGGGGCCATGTCCGGGGTGGAAGGGCAAGAGGACCGTCGGCACCGACCAGACCGGAAAGCCGAAACTTTCCAGCGCGAAGACCGCCGAGCGATTGCCGACGGCACCGCGCGCCACATGGCTGGAAATGCAGACGATCGCGGGCGCAGGGCCGCTGGCGGGCGCTTGGGTCATGGCCGGATATGGATCACTTGAGAATATAGGTGGTCAGGACGTGCCAGGCGAGGAAGACGAAGGCGATCGCCCCGAGGCCGCGCCCGATGCGCTTGCCCCAGATTTCGGCGGCGTCGTCCTTTTCCGAATGCCCGGCAAAATGGTCGCGCAGTCGGTTGGCGACGCGGGCGAAGGAGGACTGCCCGATCGACTCGCTGTCGCGCGCCACCCGCTCGAGGATGCGGCGCGATTCCCGTTCGCGCTCGTCCGGGCCCGGGGGCCCGTGCGGCGGCCGTCGCGGTGGAATGTCTGCGGCCATTGGCTCCTTCCCCGTGGGTCCACTTCTTCTAGCGGCGGGCGGGCCGGCTGACCAGCCCGGAGCTTCCCCGGCCGCCGCAAAGCGGCTAATGTTGCGCGGGGCTGGAACCGGGAGCGTGTTCATGATCTTGCAAATCCCATCGGGCGTTGACGCGCCGCATGCAACGGCCGGACGGATCGCGCGTTTCTTCCGCCTCGCCCCGGCCTTGCTGGCCTGCGCCCTGCTTTCGGCCTGCGGGGTCAACAACATTCCGACCTATGAGGAAACGGCGAAGGCGCAATGGAGCCAGGTGCTGAACCAGTACCAGCGCCGCGCCGATCTGATCCCCAATCTGGTGGAGACGGTAAAGGGCTATGCCGCGCAGGAAAAGGACGTGCTGACCTCGGTGGTGGAGGCGCGCTCCAAGGCGACGCAGACGCAGATTCCCGCCGATGTTCTGACCAATCCTGACGCGTTCAAGGCGTTCCAGGATAACCAGGCCGGCCTCACCGGCGCGCTGTCGCGCCTGATGGTGGTGGTCGAGCGGTATCCCGATCTCAAATCGAACCAGAACTTCCTGGCGCTGCAATCGCAACTGGAGGGCACGGAAAACCGCATCGCGGTAGCCCGGCGCGATTATATCGAGGCGGTGCGCCAGTATAATACCGAATTGCGCACCTTTCCCGGCCGCTGGTGGCGCGGCCTGCTCTATTCCGATGCGCAGCCGATGCAGAATTTCACCGTCGAAGCCGACAAGATGGAACTGCCGAAGGTCGACTTCAACAAGTCGGGCGGCTGACGGGAACGGCGCGCCATGCGTTCGTTTCGGCTCATCTGCCTGACATTTGCCCTGGCGCTGTGCGGAATGTCCGCCTCTCCGGCGGCCGACTGGCCCGCCCTTACCGGCCGCGTGGTCGACAATGCCGGCCTGATGAGCGCCGCGGGCAGGAGCGCGCTTGAAGCGGAACTCGCGGCGTTCGAGCAGAAATCCTCCGACCAGATCGTCGTCGCCACCATCCCCTCGCTCGAGGGGGCGGTGCTGGAGGACTACGCCAATGGCCTCTTCCGGCATTGGGGCCTGGGTCAGGCGCAGGAAAACAATGGCGTCCTGCTGCTGATCGCCAAGAACGACCGCAAGATGCGCATCGAGGTCGGCTATGGCCTGGAAGGCACGCTCACGGACGCCCTGTCGAGGGTGATCATCGAGAGCGCCCTGGTTCCGGCCTTCCGGGCCGGCGACTTCGAAAAGGGAATCACCGATGGCGTGCACGACATCAT
The DNA here is from genome assembly GCA_030428345.1 of Alphaproteobacteria bacterium. GTDB lineage: Bacteria > Pseudomonadota > Alphaproteobacteria > Rhizobiales > Rhizobiaceae > BOKV01. Next base: position 8,466 of record JAUIBM010000063.1, read on the forward strand.
CGCGGTGCTGTCAGGCGATGCGGCCGAATTGGAGGCGCGGGCCAGGCGCAATTCCGATTCGTCGCCGCCGGAGGAATCCTGGATTTTCCTGGGATTTGCCGGGTTCTTCCTGTTCATGATTCTCAGGAGCACGCTGTTTCCCTTTCTGGCGCGAAGGTTCGGCACCGAGATCAGCAAGGGCCGGTATCGCTGGCTGGGCATGATCTACGATTTCAACCGCGTGCTCGGCCGCCCGGGCGGCGGAGGCGGCGGCTGGTCAGGCGGCTCGGGCTGGTCGGGCGGCGGCTCTTCGGGTGGGGGCTTCTCGGGAGGGGGCGGCTCTTCCGGCGGCGGCGGCTCCTCGGGCGGCTGGTAGGAGGTGAGAATGCGCTTTACCGCCGAACAGCAGGGCGCCGTCGTGGCGGCGATCGGGCGGGCCGAAGAGAGCACGAGCGCGGAGATTTTCGCCGTTCTGGCGCATTCGAGCGATGACTACCGCTATGTCGCCGGATTCCGCATGCTCCTGTGGGTGATCGTCGCCAGCCTGCTGGCGGCGGCTTATGCCTGGTGGCGCTGGATCGACATTCCCCTTCCCGTCTTCGCCGCCGCCCAGCTTTGCGCCGTGACCGCGGTCATCGCGGCGGGATGGTTCGCGCCCGGCCTCGCGGTCCGGCTGGCGCCGCGCGCCATCCGCTATCGCAGGGCGCACGCCAATGCGGCGCGGCAGTTCATGGCGCATGGCATTTCGCGCACGCGCAGCCATACCGGCGTCCTGGTCTTCGTCTCGCTCGCGGAGCGCTATGCCGAGATCATCGCCGATTCGGCGATCTGCGACCGCCTCGGCCAGTCCTTCTGGGACGAGGTCGTCACCGGCCTGATCGACCATGCGCGCCGGGGCGAACTCGCCGCCGGCTATGTCGAGGCGATCAACCGGATCGGCGAAGTGCTGGCCGGCGAGTTCCCGCCCGAGCCGGGCGACACGAACGAACTGGAAGACCGGTTCGTCATCATCTAGCGGGTCGTCAGATAGTCGGGAGCGGACGTCTGGCGGGTCCGGGCAAAGCCTGCCATAGTCCGCCGGAAACGGGGTGCGGAGCGGGACAATGAGCAGTGCAGTTGAAGGTGTGGGCGCGCCGGTGCGCCGGGCCGACTCGAAAGGCATCTGGGGCTGGATGCTGTTCGACTGGGCGCAGCAGCCGTTCCACACGCTGATCATCACGTTTATCTTCGCCCCCTATTTTGCGGCGTCGGTCGCTCCAAGCGCGATCAAGGGGCAGGAATGGTGGGGCTACGCAGCAGGGGCCGGCGGCTTCATCGTCGCGATTCTTGCCCCGATTCTCGGATCGATCTCCGATGCGACAGGGCCGCGC
>JAUIBM010000637.1 GCA_030428345.1 Alphaproteobacteria bacterium
CGGCCAGAATCCGCTGCCGGTCGTCATCGCCTGTCACCGGGTCGTAGGGGCCGGCGGCGCGCTGGTCGGCTTCGGCGGCGGGCTGGAAACCAAGAAGCATCTGCTCGATCTTGAATTCCGGGTGCGCCCGCCGGCCGGAACGCTGTTCGCGGCCGCCTCGGGCGGGGCGCGATAGCCTTACCAGTGCGGCGGCCGGCCAGCCTCGGGCGGTGCGATCACCGTTTCCTCCAGCGCCACGAAGCGCTCCGATACCGCGTCCAGCCTGCGTTGCATGACGCGGATCAGCTCGCTCTGGCGCATCAACTCGTCCGACAGTTCGTCGATGGTTCGCGCCTGGTGCGCCACCAGTTCCTCGATCTTGCGAAGCCGTTCGTCGTTCACTTCATGTAATCCCCGAGCAGGCCGCGCCATTCGGTCGTCAGCGGCTGCGGCTTGCGGCTCGCGCGATCGACATACACATGCACGAAATGCCCCTGCGCGGCCGCGCGTTCTTCCTCGCCCTTGAAGAGGGCGATCTCATAGCGCACCGAAGAGGTGCCCATCTGCGCGACGCGGATGCCGGCGACCACCTTGTCGGGAAAGGCCAGTTCCGAAAAATAGCTGCAGCCCGTCTCCACCACCAGGCCGATGGTCTTGCCGGCGGTGAAGTCCAGGACGCCCATCTCGACCAGCCATCCGTTCACCGCGGTATCGAACAGCGAGTAATGCACCACATTGTTCATGTGGCCATAGACATCATTGTCCGACCAGCGGGTTTGCAGCGGCCTGAAAAGGCCGAAATCGTCACGAGACCAGGGAGTGGCGCGCGCCATGTCGAATTACCTCGTTCGATTGCTTCCATGGCCGGCTTAGCCTTGCCGCCAGTGCTTGGCAAGCTTGACGGAAAAGGCGCGGCGGCCGGCAATTTTTGATCGTCCGGTAAAATTCCGGCGCAAAGCCCTGCGTCTTGCAGCGCCGGCACTTGTGCGCCCGGCAATATTGGGCAAACTGACTGCGCTGCCGGCGCCGCTTCGCTGCCGGACTGGACATAAGGGATTTCATGGCGACGACCGCGACGTCCGATACGCCCGCTGGCGACCAAGCAGCCTCAGCCGATCTGGCGATCGAGCTTCGCGGCATTTCCAAGCGCTTCGGCCCGGTCGAGGCCAACAAGAACATTTCCCTGAAGGTGGCGCGCGGCGCCATTCACGGCATCATCGGCGAGAACGGCGCCGGCAAGTCGACCCTGATGTCGATCCTCTACGGCTTCTATCAGGCCGATTCCGGCGAAATTCTCATCAATGGCGCGCCGGTCACGATCTACGACAGCCAGGCGGCCATCGCCGCCGGCATCGGCATGGTGCATCAGCATTTCATGCTGGTTCACAATTTCACCGTGCTGGAAAATGTCATGCTCGGCGCGGAAGGCGGCGCTTTCCTCAATCGCGGCCGGGCGCTGGCCCGCAAGGAATTGAAGCGGCTGGAAAGCGAATATGCGCTGGATGTCGATCCGGACGCGATGATCGAGGAATTGCCGGTCGGCATTCAGCAGCGCGTCGAGATCCTGAAGGCGCTGTATCGCGGCGCCGAGATTCTCATTCTCGACGAGCCCACCGGCGTTCTCACCCCGGCCGAGGCCGATCACCTGTTCCGCATCCTTGGCCAGCTCAAGGAACAGGGCAAGACGATCATCCTGATCACCCACAAGCTGCGCGAGATCATGGCGATCACCGACACTGTCTCGGTGATGCGGCGCGGCGAGATGGTGGCGACGCGAACCACCGCGGAGACCAGCGTTGGCGAACTGGCCGAATTGATGGTCGGCCGCCGGGTCCTGCTGAGCGTGGAGAAGGGGCCGGCCAGTCCGGGAGAAGTGAAGCTCAGCGTGCGCGGGCTGACCGTGCGCGACGGGCGCGGCGTCAAGATGGTGGACAATGTCTCCTTCGACGTGCGCGCCGGGGAAATTGTCGGCATCGCCGGCGTCG
>JAUIBM010000064.1 GCA_030428345.1 Alphaproteobacteria bacterium
TACCTTGCTATCGCGCTTCCCCTGCAAGTGATCCTGGGCTTCGGCATCGCATTCCTGATCAATGCGGAGTGGAAGGGACGCGGGGTAATCCGAGCGCTGTTCATCATTCCGATGGTGGTGGCGCCGGTGGTGGCCGGCGGAATGTGGCGCATGATCCTCGATCCCCTGTGGGGCGTGCTGAACTACTGGCTCTCCTTCGCCGGCGTCGGTCCGCTGGACTGGTTCGGCGATGCCAATCTGGCGATGGCGGCGGTGATCATCATCGACACCTGGCGCTGGACGCCGTTCATCGTGCTGATCGCAACGGCCGCGATGCTGGCCCTGCCCAAGGATGTGTTCGAAGCGGCCAAGATCGACGGCGCCAATTGGTGGTCGACGCTGTGGTCGGTAGCGGTTCCGCTTCTGGTGCCGGTGATCGCGGCCACCTTCGTCATTCGCTGGCTCGGAGCGGTGAAGATGTTCGACATTGTCCTCGCCGCCACCTATGGCGGGCCGGGCAAGGCGACGAACGTGATCAACCTTTTCATCTATGAAGAGGCCTTCAGATCGCTGCGCTTCGCTGAATCGGCGGCTATGGCGGTGATTGTGCTCGTGGTCACCATGGTGCTGACCGGCGTGTTCCTGCGCGGAAGCCGCAAGCTGGAGGAACTGTTTTGAGCGTCCTCGATTCCCCGGCGCCCCGGCGCATGCGCAGTCCGCTCGCGCATCGGCTTCGTATCGCGGGCGGCGTATTGATCAGCGTGATATTCCTCTTTCCGATCTACTGGATGGTCGTTACCTCATTCAAGAATCAGGTCGACATCTTCACCAACCCGCCGAAGTTTCTGTTTTCGCCGACTCTGGAGACCTATGTCGAATACATGAGCCGCGCCGACATCCTGCGAAAGCTGGTCAACACGATCATCGTGGCGACCGGCGCGGGCGTATTGTCCATCGTGGCGGGCTCGATGGCGGGCTATGCGCTTGCCAGAGTCAGAATTCGCGGGGCTGCGACCTTCGGACTGATCATCCTGTTGTCGCGCGGCGTTCCGCCGATCGCACTCGCGGTGCCGATGTTCCTTGTGGCGCGCAAGCTCGGCCTTACCGACAAGCACATCACGCTGATTTTTGCCTACAGCACGTTCCTCGTTCCCTATGTGATGTGGCTGATGCGCAGCTTCTTCGTCTCGCTTCCTCGCGAACTGGAGGAGTCGGCGATGATCGACGGGTGCTCGCGATATGGCGCCTTCTTCAAGATCATTGTGCCGATTTCCCTGCCCGGCCTGCTTTCCACGTTGATCTTTTCAATGATCCTTGCGTGGGAGGAACTGCTCTTCGCACTGGTGCTGACCAACCGCTACGCCTCGACAATGCCGGTCGCGATTGCCGGGATTGCGGGCGATACGGTCAATGGCGCCAATTGGGGGGCGTTGACGGCGGTCGGGACGATTACGGTCGTTCCGGTCGTGATCTTCGCGCTTCTGGTCCAGAAGTGGCTGATCAGAGGATTGGCGGAAGGCGCAACGAAAGGTTAGATCGTTTGAATCTGCCTTTTTAGCTGAACGGGATCGAGCCGGTGGCAAACAACAATGTCTACACGACCAAATCGGAAATGGCGCGTCGCCATATCCAGTCGATGATCCTGTCGGGCGCCGTCGGCCCGGACGACCGCATCACCACGCGCGAGGTTTCTGATGCCCTTGGCGTAAGCGAAACGCCAATCCGCGAGGCGATTCGCAGCCTTGCCTCCGAAGGCTGGCTGGAAGTGCAGAACCATGTCGGCGCCGTCGTTCAAGGGCTGAGGGCCGAGCAGATCGTGGAGATCAGCGCCTTGCGCGGACTCATCTGCGGGCTTGCCATCGAAATCGGGGCAGAATCCTTCGACGAGGAGCGGCTTGCAAAGATCGACGCCAATATCGAGGCCTATTCAAAGGCGCTCGAACAGAATGACTACCAACTCGTGGCGAACAAGAACATCGAGTTTCACGAGTTGCTTTGCGATAATCCGCAATCGCCCTGGTGTCGCAGGCTGTTGGAGAACATGCATGGCCTGATGTCGGCGCAACGGCACGGCATCCCGCCGCAGCATTTGCGCCTGGCCGACGCACTCGACGAGCATGCGGGAATTCGCGACATGCTGCGCGCTGGAAACTTCGCGGCGGCCGCAGATCTCGTCAAACGGCACGAGAAGAACACCGGCGAATTCCTGATCAAGATGATTGGTGAAATGGCCGCCGGCGGCAAACAGAGACAGCCCTGACGGGCCACTTCGCGCTCGCAGGTTGGCGGGTCGCAGCAACGGTAGGAGATTTGAATGGGAACTGTGCAGATACGCGACGTCCGCAAGTCATATGGCGCCATCGAGGTTCTGCATGGTGTCTCGATCGATATCGAGGACGGTGAGTTTGTCGCTCTGGTCGGTCCTTCGGGATGCGGAAAATCGACCTTGCTACGCATGATCGCCGGCCTTGAAGACATTACGGCCGGGGAGATCCTGATAGGTGACCGCGTCGTCAACAATGTCGCGCCGAAGGACCGGGACATAGCCATGGTGTTCCAGAACTATGCGCTCTATCCCCACAAGAACGTCCGCGAGAACATGGGCTTCGCCCTGCGTCAGCGCCGGATCGCCAAGGCGGAAATAACCGAGCGGGTCAATAATGCTGCGCGCATTCTCGGGCTTGAGCCGCTCCTCGAGCGCAAGCCGCGCCAGCTCTCCGGCGGCCAGCGCCAACGGGTTGCGATGGGCCGGGCGATCGTGCGCGATCCCAATGTCTTTCTGTTCGATGAACCGCTCTCCAATCTCGACGCAAAACTGCGCGTGCAGATGCGCTCGGAGATCAAGGAGTTGCACCAGCGTCTCAAGACCACCACGATCTATGTAACGCATGATCAGATCGAGGCCATGACGCTGGCCGATCGTGTCGTGGTCATGAATGGCGGTGTTGTCGAGCAGGAGGGCGCGCCGCTCGATCTGTACGATCATCCCGCGAGCCTGTTCGTCGCCGCCTTCATCGGTTCGCCGCCGATGAATTTCCTGGAAGGTGACCTGCGCGAGGGGCCGAGACTGGCGCTTGCGGACGGAACTGTTCTCGATATGCCCACCGGCGACCCGAAGGGCAGGTCCCGGGTAACGATCGGCGTTCGGCCCGAGCATTTCACGATTGGCGCGACGGGATGGCCGGCAACCGTATCCGTGGTGGAACCCACGGGTTCGGAGACTCAGATAACCGCCCGGCTCGCGGGACAGATCGTCCGGGTGCTCATTCGCGGGCGCACTTCCGTCCTGCCGGGTGAAACGATCCATCTGTCTGTTTCGCCCGATTTCGTGCATTTCTTCGATCCTGCTCCGGTGCCGGAACTGGCGCTGCTGGAAGACGCCGCCTGACGCACGCTCGAGTCCGTCCAGTGCGCGGGTCGGCCGGTGCGAATCGCCATACCCGCCTGTAATCCGACGCCGCCGCGCGGAAGGCTTCCGCGCGCGGCGTCGTGCTTGTGGCGAGGTCACTGACCGGCGAGCAGGTCCTCGATCCGGATCGGGAAGCGGCGCACCCGCGTGCCGGTGGCGTGCCAGATGGCGTTGCCGATCGCGCCCACCGCGCCGGTGATGCCGATCTCGCCCACGCCCTTGATGCCCAATGCGTTCACATAGGGGTCGTCCTCGTGGACGGTGATCACCTCCAGCCCCTTCACATCGGCATTGACCGGAATGTGGTAGCCGGCGAAGTCGGCATTCATGATCCGTCCGGTGCGCTTGTCGAAGCGCGCCTCCTCGTGCAGCGCGAAGGAGATGCCCCAGATCATGCCTCCCATCAGCTGGCTTTCGGCCAGCTTGGGATTGATTATGCGCCCGGCGGCAAAGGCGCCGACCATGCGCGTCACCCGCATCTGGAAGAGTTCGGGATCCACCTTCACTTCGGCGAAGACGGCGCCGTGCGAATACATGGCGTGGCGCTCGCCGTCCGCGGGGTCGCGGGCGGCCGACCCCTTGCCCTCGATTTCCTTGCCGCCGGCCCGAGCGATGATGTCGCCATAGGCTTCGCTGCGGCTTTCATCGCCCGCCGCATAGAGCCTGCCGTCGCGGGCGATGACACCGGCATTGCCGGTGCCGAAGAGCGGGGATGCGGGATCGGCCGATGCGATTTCGCCCAGGCGCTGGATCGCGTCGAGGCCGGCGGCGTGCAAGGCGCCGCCCGCCGTCGCCGTATGGCCCGAACCGCCGGCGATGCCGCCATCGGGCAGGCCGGAATGACCAGAGCGGAACTCGACCTTGTCGATCGGCAGGCCGAGGCTGTCGGCCGCGATCTGGGCGAGCGCGGTCCACGCGCCCTGGCCCATGTCGGACGCCGCCGTCTCGACCAGGCCCGTACCGTCGGGGCGGATCACGGCGCGGGCCTGGGCGGCGAACATGGGCGAAGCAAACAGCGCCGTTCCCATGCCCCAGCCCACCAGCATGCCGTTTTCGTCGGTCATCTGTTGGGGCTTGAGCGGCCGGCTCGCCCAACCGAAGCGTTCCGCGCCCTGCTCATAGCATTCCCGCAAAGCCTTGGACGAATAGGGCTTTCCGGTTCCCGGTTCCCTCTCCGCATAATTCTTCAGGCGGAATTCCAGCGGATCGAGGCCCGCCTTTTCCGCCATCTCGTCCAGCGCGCATTCGAGGGCAGCCGAGCCGGACGCTTCGCCGGGCGCGCGCATGGGGCCGGGAATGCCGACGTCGTTGTGCACCAGCTGAATCAGGGAGTGCAGGGCGGAAGCGTCATAAAGCCCCTGCGAGGCGAGGGAGGACGGTTCGCAGAAACTGCTGTCGAAACTGTCGACGATTGCGGTCGAGACATGGTCGAGCGCCGTCATCTTCGCCGCGTCGTCCACGCCGATGCGCAGCTGCTGGCGCGTGGCGCCGCGATGGCTGACCGGACCGAACATCTGGTCGCGCCTGAGCGCCAGCTTCACCGGCCGTTCCAGTTCGCGCGCCGCCGCGACCGCGCGACGATGGCGTGAGGCTCCATGGCGTTGTGATATTGCGCCGGCGTCTCGTAGGTGACGTCGACCGAGAGGCGCGCCGCGGCGTGGCCAGCCTCGACGTCGCCATGGGTTATCTCCGGCGGCCGGCCGAACGGACCTGCCGCCGCGCGCTGCGCCGGCTCGGCATCGAGACCGACGCGCGGCGTCTGCGCCTCGTAGACCGGTTGCAGCAGCCGCGCCCCTTCATTGGCCGCCTCGATCGTCTCGCCCACCACCAGCGCGATCGGCTGGTTGGCGTAGCGCACCCGGTCGTTCTGCAGCACCTCGATCGGGATCGAGAACATGAAAGGCTTCTCGTCAGGATTGCCGGCGACCGGGGGCGGATTGTTCGGCGTGTAGACCGCGACGACACCGGGATGGGCGCTGGCGGCCTCGGTATCGAGATGCGTCACCCGGCCGAGCGCGATCGTCGCCGGGACATAGACCGCGTGGAGCAGTCCCTCGGGGTGGTTGTCGGCGGCGAAGGTGGCGGCGCCGGTGACCTTGGCGACGCCGTCGCGGCGGCTGATCGACTGGCCCGAATTCGAGCCGAAGCGGATGGGGAAGGGTGCGATATCAGGCATGGGCTGGTTCTCCGAAGGGAGAGGCGGGAAGCGCGGGCATGCGCGCCGGCGTGCCGGCGGCGGCGAGCGACAGGGCGCGGGCGGCCGTCCGGCGGGCGAGTTCGATCTTGTGGGCGTTGTCTCCCGAAGGCCTTGCATCCGCCATCGCGGCGGCCGCGACCTGGGCGAACAACTCGGCGCTTGGAGGCTGGCCAACCATCAGGGCTTCGGCCTCCGGCACGCGCCAGGGCCTTGCGGCGACGGAACCCAGCGCAAGGCGCGCCTCCGCAATCCTGCCGTCCTCCATCCGCAGCGCGGCCGCTGCAGAGACGAGGGCGAAGGCGAAGGAGGTTCGCTCGCGAAGCTTCAGGTAGCGGGCGTTGCCGCGAAAGGCCGCGGCGCCGGCGGGCAGGCGAACCGCGAGGATCAATTCGCCCGGCTCCAGCGCCGTTTCCTTGCCGGGCGTCTCGCCCGGCAGTCGCAGGAACTCGCCGAAGGGGATTTCCCGGGCACCATTGCGGCCCTCGACTTCAACCACCGCGTCGAGCGAAGCGAGGGGAACGGCGAGGTCGGAAGGGTTGGTCGCGATGCACGCATCGCTCCAGCCCAGCACCGCCAGGCTCTGGTTGTCGCCCTCCCTGGCGGCACAGCCCGCGCCTGCCTGACGCCGGTTGCAGGCGCTGTGCGCGTCCTGGAAATAAGGACAGCGGGTATGCTGCATCAGGTTTCCAGCCACCGTCGCGGCATTGCGCAATTGGCCGGAAGCCCCGGCCAGCAGCGCTTCGGCAACCATCGGGAAAGCGGCGGCGAAAGCGGGATCGTGGGCGAGATCGGCATTGCGGACCAGCGCGCCGATGCGCGCGCCGCCGTCAGCCGTCAGTTCGATGGCGTCGAGGTCCGGCAGCCTGTTGACGTCGATCAGCCTTGCCGGCTGCAGCACGCCGACCTTCATCAGGTCGACCAGATTGGTGCCGCCGCCCAGATAGGCCGCGCCAGGCTCCCAGGCCGCCACCGCCTCGGCGACAGAGGCGGGACGGGCATAGTCGAAGCGGTTCATGCCGATTTCCTTTCCTGTGCGGTCTCCGTCGCGGGCGCCATGCGGCGGGTGGCGTCGAGCACGGCCTCGGTGATGCCGTGATAGGCCGCGCAGCGGCACAGATTGCCGCTCATGCCTTCACGAATGCGCTCCGGGTCGTCGCCGGCCTGGCCCTCGGCGATCAAGCCCACGGCGCTCATGATCTGGCCGGGCGTGCAATAGCCGCACTGGAAGCCGTCATGGTCGATAAACGCCGCCTGAACCGGGTGCAGGACCTCGCCCTCGGCAAGGCCTTCGATGGTTGTCACGCTGGAGCCGTCCAGCGTGATGGCGAGCTTCAGGCAGGAATTGACGCGCCGGCCGTCGAGCAGCACCGTGCAGGCGCCGCACTGGCCGCGGTCGCAGCCCTTTTTCGTTCCGGGCATTTCGAGCCGTTCGCGCAGGAGATCGAGCAGCGTCACGCGCGGGTCGTCCAGCGCGATTTCCCGCGACGCGCCGTTGACGGTCAGAGTGATGGAGTGAGACATGCAATCTCCATTGGCTTGGGATGTAATGGATCGACGAGCCTTGCAGTTTGTGCGAATTGGCTCTGGAATTGATGCGCGGTCGTCGGAGTTGTGTCCGAGGACCGTATCGACAAATATACGGAGGCTGCCTCCGTTTAACAAGAGGAGGCGTTCGGGAAAATGCAGCCGGGTCGGCGCAAACCCAGATCCGATGCGCTTCGGAACCGTGACCGCCTTGTCGAGGCGGCAAAGGAAATCCTTGCGCGCGGCGGCCCCGGAGCCAGCCTGGAGGCGGTGGCGCGCGCCGCCGGGGTCGGCATCGGCACGCTTTATCGACATTTTCCGACGCGCGAAGCGCTGTTTTACGCGGTTTACAGCCATGAGGTCGAACAACTGATCGAGACCGCGGCTAGGCTGGAGAGCAGCGACGATGCTTTCGAGGCGCTGCGGACCTGGCTGCATGCGCTGGTCGGGCTGGTCGAGACCAAGCGCGGCATGCTTGGCACGCTGGCCGTGGTCGCGACCGAGGAGTCGAAGGCGATGTTTGCCGAGGTCTCGCAGCGCATGAAGGAAGCCGTCGGCCGGCTCGTGGCGAGGGCGATGGCGAATGGCGAACTGCGCCCCGACATCACCGCCGACGACCTGCTGACGACCGTCTATGCGCTCTGCTATGCGCGGAAGCCCGAACCGGACTGGCGCGCGAATGTCCTGCGTCTTGTCGATATCTTCGTCGACGGGATCAAGGCGCGCTGAAGCCGGAACAGCGGTCGGCGGCGCCTAGTCGTCGATGTCGAGGTTGAACCAGATCGCCTGCGCCGGGCGCTTGCCGTAGTTCCAGATCTTGTGCAGCCGGCTCGACTTGAGCGAAATGAGATCGCCGGTGCGCAGGACATAGGGAACGCCTTCCACCTCCACCGTCAACTCACCCTCCAGGCAAAGGCCGTATTCATGGCCCGAATGGGTGATGCCCTTGGGATTGTTGCCGATATTGGGCCCGTATTCGTTGAAGGTGATCTTGACCTTGCGCTTGCGGTCCTCCTTGAGCACCCGCCGGAGCACGTGATCGCTCGTCTCGATCAGCGGCTGCTCGTTGAAGCGCGTGACGATCTCGTCCTCCGTGGCCTGGCGACCCGAGATCAGGTCCGGCAGGTTCGTTCCCAGGCTGTGGGCGAGAGCCGCGAGCGACATCAGCGACGGCGAGGTCATGCCGCGCTCGACCAGGCTGAGCATGGACGGGCTGAGATCCGCCTTTTCGGCCAGGTACTGCAACGTCATGCCGCGTTCCTGCCGCAGCCTGCGCATTCGCTTGCCGATTTCGGCAATCGTTCGGGATGCCTCTTCAAGCGCCGGATTGGGCTCCTGGACCGTTTCCTCAACCAAAAAACCGTATTCCTCCACAATGGCGCCGGGCGTCGACAGACCGCGGGCCAGCCAGTTTGTTATCCGCGCGCCTGCATCGTGTCCAGTTCGCCGACTCTTATGCAAGCTGCATCATGGCCCGGTGCAACCTGAATTTGCGCCGGCACGCCTTCACGGCAGCTTGCGATCGCCCGCGGACAGCGAGGCGCGAAGGCGCAACCGGGAGGCAAGGCCCTGAGATCGGGCGGGCTGCCCGCAATGGTGCGCAACGGCTTGCCCCGCATGCCGGCATGCACGGTGGAAGCCAGTAGACCCGAGGTGTAGGGGTGTCCGGGCGCCAGCATCACCTCTTCCGCGGTTCCGGTCTCGACCAGCCTGCCGGCATACATCACCGCGACACGGTCGGAGATTTCGGCCGCAACGCCCATGTCATGCGTTACGAAGATGAGGGCCATGCCGAGATCGCGTTGCAACTGGCGGAGCAGAAGCAGCAACTGGATCTGCACCGTGGCGTCGAGCGCGGTCGTCGGCTCGTCCGCGAGCAGAACGCTCGGCCGGCAGGCGAGGGCCAGCGCGATCATTGCCCGCTGGCGCATGCCGCCCGACAGTTCATGCGGGAAGTTCTTCAGCCGCCGCGCCGCCGAGGGAATGGACACGAGATCCAGCAATTCGCGCGCGCGCTCCATGGCGGCCTGGCGGCCCTTATCCTCGTGGCGCAGGATGGTTTCGACGATCTGTTCGCCGATCGTGTAGACCGGGTCGAAGGCAGTGGAGGGCTCCTGGAAGATCATCGAGATCTTTCGGCCGCGCAGGGCCGACATCGCGTCCTGGTCGAGCGCCTGGATGTCGACGCCGTCGACGGTTATGGAGCCGCCCGAGCGGGCATGGCGCGGCAGCAGGCCCAGGAGCGTCTTCAGCATGACGGACTTGCCCGATCCGCTTTCCCCGATGACTGTCATCACCTCGCCGCGGGACAGATCGAAGCTGACGCCGTTGACGGCCCTGACCTCCGAGTCGCCATTGACGAAGCGGACCGTGAGATCCTTGACCGATACGATCGGAGCATCGTTGTTCTTCAACATCATGCATCTGCCCTGGAGTGACCGGAAGCAGCCTGGCACATGAGGCAGGCGACGGAGTGTCCGGCATCCACCGGCGTCAGGGGCGGCATTTGCGAGGCGCAAACCGCTTCGGCAAAGTCACAACGCTGGCGGAAACGGCATCCCGGCGGCGGATCGACCGGATTGGGGGGATCGCCGGTGATCGGCGGGGCGAGCGTTCGCTTGCGCGGATCAAGGCTCGGCTTGGAGGAGAGCAGGGCGCGGGTGTAGG
>JAUIBM010000065.1 GCA_030428345.1 Alphaproteobacteria bacterium
TGTGATAGCTCGGAATGCGGCCGGATCGGCGATCTCGCCGAATTCGCGGTAGTCGACGGAACCCGGTCCGACGATGAATGCGACCAGGTCGAAGCTGTCCGCGGTCTCGAAGAAACGCCGGAGATTGATCCCCGCGCCGCCGGCGTGTGCGGCCGGCAGCAGTTTCTCGCCATTGAGCACCTGTTCGGCAAGACCGACTGCAGCCAGCCAGGCCTCGATCCTCGGCCCGGTCACCGCCAGTCCCGGAAAAGGGCCCTTCTGCCCCGGATTGGGCAGCCATTCGCGGTCGTCATCCGTCTCCGCCTGCGCCAGCCGCCAGGTCTGCCTGTTCAGACGCGCGACCTCCAGCAGGGCGAGCCGGCATTGCGCCAGGCGCTCGGGTTCCAGAACGCGCCACGAGATCGAATGAACAAAGCCGACCAAGTCGAAGATCGAGCGCGACAAGAAGAACTCGCTGTGTGAGATGCCGTCGCAATCGGTCGGCGCATGCCCTCCCAACTGGCCTATCCTGTTGCAGACCTCGCCGATCTCCTGGCTGTATTCCCGCTTGTGGGCGAATTCGATCCGCCTGATCTGCCTCTCGATTTCCTGCTGGCGTCGAAGCCTCGCCTCGAATGTCATCGTCTTGTCGACGGCGATTTCGGCGAGTTCGGTGCGGAGCGGGTCCAGTTGTTCGGAAAGCTGCGCATTTCCCTGTTTCTTGCGCTCAAGAAGGCGTTCCAACTCGGCCCTGGCCCCGATCAGTTTCTCCGACCCCAGTTCGGCAAGCACTCTCCCGTAATGCGTCGACTGATTGCCGAACACTGCGTGGAACGAAGCGTCATAGGTAGGCTCATAGTCGAACGCCAACATGAAATCGGCAAAGGCCGACAGCAAATTGGCGTATCCGCGCAGCCAACTGGCGTCCGCATTGTCGAAAGCAAAGAGCATGTGGGAATGCAGCGATTTTTCCGGCCGCGCACCGGGCAATATCCCCATACGAGCGCCGATGCGCTCGAAGTCCTGGATCGTCCCATCGGCGTTCGCGTCGAGTGCGACGCGCGCAAGGTCCAGTTCCAGCTTTGTCGGCCGTTCCCCGACCTCGGCCAGGACAGCCTCGGCGGCGCGCAAGCCCTTTTCGAACTTCGCCAGCATGAGGCGCGTCTTCTCGTAGCTCGCGGGCTCCGGGTCGGGGTTGGGCGGCGCCGGAATCCGGAATACGGGGATCAGGCCGGACAGCCCGTCGCCGGGGCCGGAATTGCCGGCGCCAAGACGATAGAGATCCTGCTGGACCCCCTCGACCGCCGAGAAAAACAGCAGCGCGCCCAAGGCGAAGGTCGCATCCGCGTCGTCCGGGCCGTCGGCGACCCGGCGGGTCATCTCGGCGATCCCGGCATCGAGCCCGCCGCCCTCGGCGTAGAACCGAAAGTCGGCGGCCGCCCCGGCGGCATTCGCAGATGCCGGCAAGCCGAATACGAGTCCTGCAAACAGGGATTTCACGATCAGGCGGCGAAACATCCAGCTTCCTCCATGCGTGTCCAACCATTGCGTTTCAACCGGAGGCCGTCAGAGCCTCCGGCCTGCTTTTCGTTCTTTCCGCTCAATCGTGCTGGACGTAGTCGGCGAGGATCTTCTCGTTCTTGGCCGCTTCGATCATGGCGATACGGTCGGCCTGGCTGCGTTCCTCCATGCGGTATTTGACGAAGTTCACCAGCGATAGGGTGAGCAGAAGCACGCCCATGCCCCAATAGCCCTTGGTGGAAAGGTCGACCGGCGCGAGCCAGAGCGACAGGGCGAGCATGCCATAGGCGACGATGACGCCGAGCGCGTTGAAGCCGGTGTAGACTGCGGTGGAATTGCGTGACTCGTTCATGATGGTCTCCCTGAGGGGTTCGCCCTTGAAGGGCGTCGGGTTCGGTTGAGGTGAAGGTCAGGCCTGGTCGCCGGGCACGCCGGAGGATGCCGTTGCGGCAGGTGCGTCCGCCCTCAGGCGCGCCAGCACATCGGCGGGGCGCTTGCGCGCCGGCTTGCCGAAGCCGGCCTCGCTCAGGCGGGCGGCCGCGCCCGCCCCGTCCAGTTCGCCGTCGATCTCCTCCAGCACCGCCGCCTCCTCGAAGGGGTCGGACTGGCCGACCACGCGGGCGATCAGTTCCTCCGCCTCGGCGAAGGAGGTGGTCGCGCCGATGGAGCAGGAAATCCGCTTCTGGGCCGCGCGCTCGGCGACGATCGCCTCGGCCGCCTCCGCGCCCTGGCGCAGGCCGACAATGCGGCGATGCGCCTTTTCCACCGACAGGCGAATCTGGGCGATGCGCCGGGTCAGTGTGTCGAGGGTCTCGGTGCGCCGGTCGCGCTCCTCCTCCAGATCGGCGATCGCGGCCGCGCCGTCATGGGCCAGTTCGTCCCGGCCGGCATTCATCGCCGAGCGGGTGCGATTCTCCAGATCGCGAATCTGCGCCTGGAGGCGCTCCAGCGCTCGGCTCTCGTTGCGGTGGCGCATGATCAGCGAGGCGAGGGTGGTCTTGGCGATGGCGAGATTGGCTTGCGACTCGCGGATCTTCTGGTTGATGAGTTCGGTCGGGTAGCGGTCCTTGAGGCTCTCGCCGCTCTGGAAGACCGCCGCCCGCGCAAGGGTGGCAACTGTCCTGAACATCGGATTTTCCTTCGGCTGCGCGCCCCGGCCGGATGGCGTCCGCCCCGGTTCGCGTTGGTTTTGAACATCGTTCACAAACGCAATGTAGCATGTTTTGAACGGTGTTCAAGAACTTTTCTGAACATTGTTCACGATTGCCCGACATGGTAAACCTGCGGGCAATCGGAAAGGCGGATCGATGACCCTGGAACATGAAGCGGTGCGTGAGCGCCTGCTGGCGGATTGCCGGTCGGCGCTCGCCGAGGGCGGGCTGGCCTCGGTGCGGGCGCGCGACCTGGCGTCGAAGGCCGGCGTCTCGGTCGGCACGATCTACAATCTGTTCGGCAATCTCGACGGATTGCTGCAGGCGGCGGGCTCGCGCATCCTCGCCGATTTCGAGACGCTGGCGGCAAGACGCATCGAGGCGGGGATGCGGCGCCTCGACGCGGAAACCTTCGCCTCACAGGAGGCGGAACTGACCGCGCGCCTCCTGGTGCTCGCCGACACCTATCTGGACTATCTCGACCAGCACGAGACCGAATGGACGGCGATGATGAGCTTCAACCGGCAGCGGCAGGAGGGGCGCGCCGACGACTGGTATCTTGCGCAGCAGCAGACCCTGTTCGACTGGATCGGCGGGCTGGTCGCCCGCATGGCGGTGGGCTCCAGCGCGGAGACGCGGCAACTGGCTGCGCGGGCGCTGTGGTCGAGCGTCCATGGCATCGTCTCGCTCAACTATCTGGGCCAGAGAAGCCAGGCGGCCCGGCTGCACAGTTGGCGGCAGATCGAATTGCTGGTGTCGTGCTTCGTGCGCGGCGCCAGCCTGCCGCCGCCTGCCACCTCATCCTGAGCCTGTCGAAGGGCGAGGTGGAAGGCCGATGCGCCACGTTTTCGCACCCTCGTGGTTCGACGAGCTCACCATGAGGGTGCAGGAGCGGCTCGCAAACCCGCGCGGCCCAGGAAACTTATCCCCGCGTGAAATTCCGAACTTATCTTCGTTGCACTGTTCCGGCACGCGGACGACGGAAGGCCACCGAAGCCTACCGCGCCGGGACAGCTGCGGAGCGGCTGGAAGCGGGTGTCGGACCCGGGAAAGGCCTGCAGGCTGTAATCGTGACCATGTCGCGGGGCCGAAAGGGCGCAAGGCGCCACAAGGCGTCCACGATCTCCGCCGCGGGGCATCCGATGGATGCCACATACAGGACTACCCTGAGAGGCAGCCATTGGATGCCCCGCAGTCTGTAGTTTTGGGTTCAAACCTTGCGCTTCGGGCTTTGCCCTCAACGTGCGGTTTGAACTTTTGTTCCGGTCCAAATCTTGCGCGTGAACACGTGCGATTTGGACAGGTTCGGATCGCACGTTGAGCGAAGCGAAGCGCAAGATCCGAACCCAACAGAAGCTCATTCATCCCACGGACGAAAATTTCGCCGCGTGAACGAAGAGGCGTGTTTTGTGAAAGGGCGAACCAACAAACCTCCCTCGTCCTCGGGCCGGCGCAGCCTTGACCCGAGGACCCATTCCGTTACCCCACCTAAAAGGCAGCGAACGCAGCGGCGCAACGGAATGGATCGTCGGATAGGAGCGCGGCAAGCGAACGGCGAAGACCGTTCGCCGCGCGGATGGTCCGACGATGACGGACGATATGCTGGCACCGCGCCGCGCGGATGGCCCGACGATGACGGGGAGAGGCGGGAGCCGGACCTGGCGGGTGGCGCGGCGGTGACGGAGGTGGGGAAAGCAGCCGATGCGATGCCGCACCCCCGCCCCGAACGCGCAGGCGCGCGGTCAGCCCAGCACATATTGCAGCAAGGCGAGCCACATCGTGATGGAAAGGATCGAGGCGGTGGTCGCGACCAGGATCGCGGAAGCCGAGAGCGCCACCGCCCGGTCGTACAGGAGGGCGAAGATATAGCCGTTCATCCCCGGCGGCATGGCGGCGATGACCACGGCGGCGCGCACATAATCGGGCGCCAGGCCGAGGCCCCAATGAGCGATGCAGAAGGCGATCGACGGGTGGACGACCAGCGACAGCGTGGCGACCATGGCGCTCTCGGACAATTCGGCGCGCAGCGAATAGCGGGTGAAGGCAATCCCGAGCGCCACGAGCGCGACCGGAATCCCGGCATCGGCCAGCATGGAGATCGCGGCCATGAGGAATTCGGGCAGATGCAGGCCGGAAAGATTGACCGCCGCGCCGCTGAAAATGCCGATCATCAGCGGATTGGCGAGGATCGAGCGCGCGGCGGAGAAAAGGGCGACGCGCATGGGCCGCCCGTCGCGGCGCGAGAACTCCATGGTCAGCATGCCGATGGAATAGAGCATGGGCGCATGCAGCGACAGGATGCCGAAGGCGGGCGCGGCGACGCCGTCGCCCCAGGCGCGCGAGATGATGGGAATGCCCATCAGCAGCGAATTGGAGAACATGGCGCAGAAGCCGACCGCCACCGCTTCGCCCGGACGGCGCTTCCACACGATTCGCGCAAGCACGATGCCCAGCACGAAGGCGGCGAGCGCGCCGGAATAGAAAGCGAAGAACATGGCCGGCCGGAAGGCGGCGGAGAAGTCGAGCTGGATCATCGCGCGGAACAGCAGGGCGGGAATGGCCAGGCGAACGGCGAAGGCGCTGAGGTGATCGCCGATCTGCGGCTTCAGCCAGCCGGAGCGAATGCTGGCGTAGCCGGTCGCCAAAAGCACGAAAACGGGCAATACGGTGGGCAGGATGGCGAGCAAGGCGGAGGTTCCGGCGGTTCTTCGCGAAAGGCTGCTTGTGAACCCGATGACGGCCGGGTGCAAGGCGGACGCATCGACGCGTTTGCCGCGCCGCTCATTGACGGGCGGTTGCGCAATCGACTAGGCAGGGGCCGTCTCCAAATCCGGATGGTCGCCATGTCACAGACGCCGCAAATCGAAATCGCGCAGCTTCACCTTAAGGACGCGCTGGAAGTCGCCCCGCTGATCGCCGCCTATGCGCAGGCGCTGAAGCGCGGCGCGCCGCGCCAGCCGGATCTGTATTACGCAGAGCAATTGCTGCAGGACCGCACGGCGCAGTTCCTGGGCGCGCGGCTCGACGGCGAGCTGGTCGGCTTCATCATCTTCTACGATCTGCCGGAGCCCGTCTCGGGCATGCGCGCCGGCCAGGCCGACCATCTCTATGTGCATCACGACCATCGCGGCAAGGGCATCGCCAAGGCGCTGGTCGACGTGCTGGCCGACCAGGCCGTCGCGCGCGGCTGGGCCAAGCTGATGCTGAACGCGCCGCGCCAGCCCGATACCGGACGCAAGGTGTTCGAGGCGGTCGCCGCGCCGGCCGACTGGCATTCCTACGTGCTTCGCTTCGATCGCTGAAGCCGGGGCAATCCGCGCGCGCATTCGCGCAATCCTGTCCCCGCCTGTTCGAGCGGTGGCATGCTGCCGGGGAGTAGATTGATCCGGCAGGCGGTCGCCCTGAAACATGCCTCGAAACGCTCCGACGAAAGACGCTCCGCCGGGTGACGCCCGCCCGCAAGGATCATGGCTCCGCGCATTCGTTGCGCGGCTGGTCGAGCAGCAGCGCCGCCAGCGAGCGCTCCAGCCAATCGGCATATTGCTCGACCGACTGCCCCTCGATCTCGCGCATCAGCGTGAAGAGTTCTGGACTGGCGAGCCGCCAGAGCGTTGCGGTGGCCGCATCGGTCTGCGCCGCGCCGGCAAGCGGCGCGTTGCGGGCCAGCGCCCCGGCGAAGACGGCGAGGTTGCGCCGCCTGCCTTCCTGAAGCCGGCGGTACAGATCGGCCAGTTCCGGCACGCTCGCCGCCGCGCCCTGCACCACCGACATGAGCGGGGCTACCTGCGCCAGGATTGCCGCGATGTCCCGCGCGAAGAGGGCGATCTGGCGCGCCGGGTCGGGCGTTGCGAGAACCTTCCTGCGGTCGTCCTGCTCGAGCAGGGGGATTTGCGGCGCATCCCGGCGGACGCAGGCCTCGACCAGCGCCTCCAGCAGCGCGAGCTTGCCGCCGAAGGTGGCGTAGACCGTCTCGGCCGAAACGCCGGCGCCGCGGGCGATGGCGGCGATCGTCGTGCCGCTCCAGCCATGTTCGCGAAACAGCGCATCGGCCGCCCGCAGGATCGATTCGCGGGTTCTTTCGGCCGCCGCCTTGCGTTTGGGCGAGCGGTATTTGCGGGGTGGCGTTTCGGTCATGTACATTTCAATGCAGTTGGACTAAGGTGAATATGTCGCGGGGCGCCGCTCGTTCAAGAGGAACCTCACATGGCCGTCCTTTCCCAAACCCTTCGAACCCTCATTCCGCCTTCCTCGATTTCGCTGGCGATGCTCCAGACCGTCGCCATCCTGCTGCTGGCGCTGGTCGCGGGGGCGACATTCGGCATCTGGCGCGGCTACAATCCAGCAGGCTGGACGCCGCATGCCTTCGTCGAGGTGCACCAGACGGCGGTCCGCGGATTAAACGCGCTTCTGCCGGGAATAGCCATGGCGTCGCTGGCGCTCACACTCTTGCTGGCGCTGCGCAGTCCGCAGCGCGGAGCCGTGCTCGCAGCCTATCTGCTGGCAATCGCGCTGACCATCGCCGGGGGACTGGTGACCCGTCTCGCCAACCAGCCGATCAATGCGCAGGTGATGACCTGGAGCGCGGCGGCGCCGGCGGCCGACTGGGCGCAATTGCGCGACACATGGTGGTTCTGGCATGTGGTGCGGACCCTCGTCGCCATGGCGGCGCTGGTCGTGCTGATCCTGGCGATCCTCGGGGACCGGGCGCGCTGACCGTGTTCGCGCGGCTTCACGGCGGCCGCTGCTCGACCAGCAGCGCCGCCAGCGAGCGCTCCAGCCACTCGGCATATTGCCCGACCGACAGGCCCTCCGCCTTCCGCATGTGCGCGTACAGTTCCGGGCTGGTGAGGCGCCAGAGCGTGGCCTCGGCCGCCTCGGCGTCCAGCCCGTCGCGCAGGAGGTTGCCGCGCGCCAGGGCTTCGGCGAAAGCCGTCAGGCCCTGGCGTCTTTGCACGTCGTATCGCTCGGCGAGCGCGGCGATCTCCGGTTCGCTGGCGGCCGCGTCCTTCGCCGCCGCCAGCAGCGGCGCGAGGCCGGAAAAGCTCGCTTCGAGGCGGCGGGCGAAATCGGTGATCCACTCGCTCGGCTCGCGAGGGGAAGCAGCCGGCTCCTTCCCTTGCCAGGGGAGGGTGGCGGATTGCTGCTGCTCGCGCTCCAGAGCGGCGGCGACCACTTCGCGCAATATTTGCCCCTTGCTCAGCATGCCCGAATATACCGTTTCGGTGGACACACCGGCCCTGGCGGCGATCGAAGCGACGGAGGCGCCGGCCCAGCCGACCTCGCGAAACAATTCCTCGGCCGCGGCGAGTACAGCCGCGCGCGTGCGCGCCTTGCGGGATGCAGAAGCCCTGGCGAATGCCTGTGTTTTGATCATTGGCGACCCGCCCTGGCGGTTGAATTGTCCAATATCAAGGCATCATGACGCAACAAGACCAAACGGCCACAGACACCATCTCGAATTATCATTGCAAGCCAACGGAACAAGAACTTGCATTGCTTTCGCCCTGACCGCCATATGGCACTTAAGTACGAAATTGTATTGATGCAACATTTGTTGCGCCGGGAAGGAGATTTGAATTCTTGTGGCGACAGGGGCGGCAATCGTGAAGGTGGAGCGCTTGCGAAGGGGCTTTGCGGGTCGCGGCAGCCCGCATCTAATCGATTTTTTCGCCCTTGCCCGGCCTGCAGGTTTTGACGCGCGGAATTCCGCGCTCTAGAAGAAGGTCGTTCGCAGATGCGAACGATCCGCCGCAAAGACGCTTGCAGTGAGCGGAATGAAGGTGGAAACAAGGACTTGGCCCGGCGCATCCCGGGTATTTGGAGGCCGTCCCGCATGGCTCATGCCGATATTCGCAGCAAGCGTCCGCTTTCGCCGCATCTTACCGTCTTCAAGCCGATCCCGACCATGGTCATGTCGATCGTGCACCGCATCACCGGATCGGCGCTCTATTTCGGCATGCTGCTCTTCGCCTGGTGGATCATGGCCGCCGCCGCCGGCCCGGAATATTTCGACTGGGTCAACGGCATTTACGGCTCCTGGTTCGGGCAGCTGGTCCTGTTCGGCTTCACCTGGGCGCTGCTGCATCACATGCTTGGCGGGCTGCGCCATTTCGTCTGGGACACCGGACGCGGCATGGACAAGGCCAGCGCCACCACCATGGCCTGGGCCACGCTCGCCGGTTCGATCATCCTGACGCTCCTGGTATGGATCGTCGGCTACGCGGTGCGATAGGAGGAAATCATGTCGATGCGCACTCCGCTCGCCCGCGTTCGCGGGCTCGGTTCGGCCAAGGAGGGCACGGATCATTTCTGGCGCCAGCGCCTGACCGCAATCGCCAATGTGCCGCTGGTGCTGTTCTTCGTGATCCTGATGATCACGCTCAACGGCAAGCCCTATGGCGAGGTCGTCGCCACGCTGGCCTCGCCGCTGGTCGCGGTGCTGCTGCTGCTGGGCGTCGGCTCGGTGGTCTATCACATGCGTCTCGGCATGCAGGTCGTGATCGAGGACTATGTGCATGGCGAGGGCGGCAAGCTGGCTCTCGTGGTGCTCAACACATTCTATTGCATCGCGGTCGCGGCGCTGTCGGCGTTCGCGATCCTCAAACTTGCGTTCGGAGGCTGAACGAATGGCCAATATCAACGGCCGGGCATATGAGTTCGTCGATCACTATCACGATGTGGTGGTTGTCGGCGCCGGCGGATCCGGCCTGCGCGCCACGCTCGGCATGGCCGAGCAGGGCCTGCGCACGGCCTGCGTGACCAAGGTCTTCCCGACCCGCAGCCATACCGTCGCGGCGCAGGGCGGCATCGCCGCCTCGCTCAAGAACATGACGCCCGATTCGTGGCAGTGGCATCTCTACGACACCGTCAAGGGCTCGGACTGGCTCGGCGATGTCGACGCCATGCAGTACATGGTGATGCAGGCGCCGGCGGCGCAGGACAGTGTCAGCGGCCCCGCCCTCAGGTTCATCACCCTCCCGGCTGTCCGGTCGGGCGAGGGGCGCGGCGCATGCTGGGGCGGGATCGACTTCGAGGCGCGGATCTGGACCGTTCCGGCGGCGCGCATGAAGGGCGGGCGGGAG
>JAUIBM010000638.1 GCA_030428345.1 Alphaproteobacteria bacterium
AAGCCAGACATCGTGTCCGACGATGGTATCCGGCCCCGGTTCGGGAAGCGATGGCTGGTCGCCCGACTTGTCGGCCTTGAAGATGGCAAAGGGGAAACTGGTGACGCCGTCATGGCGATGATTGGCGTCGCGCGATTGGGCCCGTTCCCGTTGCGAATTGCGCGGCTCGCATCCAACCCGCTCATCACGGGCATCTGCATGTCCATGAGAATGAGGTCGAATCGCTTGCCAGCCGCAACGGAGACGGCCTGCGCTCCGTCGAACGCCATTTCCACCCGCTGACCCAAGCTCTCAAGGATGGAGATGGCGACCCGACGGTTGGTTGCGTTATCCTCCACGAGAAGCACGTCAAGGGCCGGCGGCGCGGCCAGATTGCGTTCCCCGCCCTGCGAGACGGCGTCCGATGCGTCGTCGTCGGCCGGCAACTCAAGCCAGAAGGTGCTGCCCACGCCCGGTTCGCTTCGCGCGCCGATCGTACCGTCGAGCATCTCGGCGATCCCCTTGCAGATCGACAGGCCGAGCCCGGTGCCGCCATACCGGCGGGTAATCGAGGAATCGACCTGGGAGAAGGGTTTGAACAGCCGATCGAGACCGGGCTCGTCGATGCCCTGGCCCGTGTCGGCCACCTCGATGCGAAGCATTTGCGCGCCGCGATCGCCGATCACCTTGCCATATCGGACGCACACCTCACCATGATCGGTGAACTTGATTGCGTTGCCCACCAGATTGATCAGCATCTGCCGGAGCCGGGTTGGATCCGTGACGACTGGCGTGTCCGACCACTCGCCAATCCTGGCGGCGGATATCCGGATATCCTTCCGCGCCGCCTGCGAGCGAAACATCTCGACGGTCTCCGAGACAACTTCGGCCAGATCGAACGGGCGTTTTTCGATTCTCAGCTTGCCGCTCTCAAGCGTCGAATAATCCAGCACCTCGTTGAGGATTTGGAGGAGTGTCTCTGCCGAGCCGTGGATCGCCTTGACGTCCTCCAGCGCCTCGGGCTCGATCCGGCGCTCGCGCCACATTTCGGTCAAGCCGATGATCGCGTTGAGCGGCGTGCGAATTTCATGGCTTATCGTGGCCAGGAAGCTCGATTTCGCCCGGTTGCCCGCTTCCGCGTCTCTGTAGGCTCCTTCCAGCTTGACGGCGATTTCCTGCGCCTGCTTGGTCAGCCGCCTGCCCCGGATCAACTGGCTCCGCAACATCACCAGGAGCGCAAGCACCGCGACGAACAGCAGAAGGAACATCATTTCGGTCAGTCGCGCGCGCGCCAGGACACTGTCGCGCTGATCGGCGCGGTTGGTCGCAAGAGCCGAGTTGGTATTTCTCAGCAGTCGCTCGGTAACCTGGGTGAGATTGTTGAAATCCGGCTGCCACAGTCTGAGTTCTTGTGGTGAATAGGTCTTGGTCGTCTTGATCGCGGCGATGCGCCCGTCATACGATTTGATGATCGCGAAGGCCTCAGATACCGAGTCGACAAAGCCCGGCAGATCCTTGAACTGCCTCAGATATTCGGACTTCGACAACAGGTCGACCCGCGACCAGAGGATGTCGAAACGCAGCACGATGTTCGCAGCCGCGTTGGCTGGCGGATCAGGGTGCAGCGCACTGTCGATGGTCGCCGCGAAGCGTTTGGCTTCGCGGTCGAACTGGTAGACCGCCCACAAGGTGTCTTCCCGGATGCCCGCGTTCAGACTTGTCATCCGCCTGGAAAGATCGGTGTACAGATAGCCGGCGAGCACCAAGAACACCGCGACCACGGCGGTCAGCGCAGTGCTGCCCGCATCGGAATGCCTGAGTTTCGACTTTCCCTGGAAGAGCGACAATTTAGAGCGGTTTTCGAGCGTCGTGAGTCGATAGGGATTCCCAAATCATCGCGATTCTGATTCATGCTTCCTGCCGGGTGCAGGAGGTCGGCATGGATGGGACAGCCTCTTTCGATGGACT
>JAUIBM010000066.1 GCA_030428345.1 Alphaproteobacteria bacterium
GTCACCGGCGCGCTGCCGCTGATGTTCGCAGGCGACCCGAATCTGACCGATATCGACGCCCTTCTGGATGTCGTCGACGGCATCCTGCTCACCGGCGCACGCGCCAATGTGCATCCGACCCGCTTCAACACGGAGCCAAGTCCGGCGCATGAACCCTATGACGAGAAGCGCGATTCGGTGGCCCTGCCGCTGATCGAGGCCTGCGTCGCGCGCGGCGTGCCGCTGTTTGGCATCTGCCGCGGCTTCCAGGAGATCAATGTCGCCTTCGGCGGCACGCTGCACCCGGAGATCCGCGAACTGCCCGGCCGCATGAATCACCGCATGCCCAGGCTGGAAAACGGCGAGATCCATCCCGATCCCAAGGTGGTCTTCGCCGACCGCCACGAGGTTCGACTGACCCCGGGCGGCGTTTTCGCCGGGATCTTCGGGCGGGACTGTGTGCGGGTCAATTCGCTGCACGGACAGGGCATCCAGGAGACCGGCAGGCGCGTCATCGCCGAGGGGATCGCGGAGGACGGCACGATCGAGGCGATCCGCATCGAAGAGGCGTCCGGCTTTGCGCTCGGCGTGCAATGGCACGCCGAATACGACCCGCAGACCAATCCGGTGAACCGCGCCCTGTTCGAGGCCTTCGGTGACGCCGTGCGCAGCGCCCGGCGCGCCTGAGGCCGCTCGCATCTACATCTCGATCACCGTATTGCTGAAAGGCCCGGAATTGGCCGCCGCATGGGCGACCGCCGCGTTGATGTCCTGCAGCGCGAAGCAGGTGGTCTCGCCATTGTCCAGGCGGATCAGGCCGGATTGCACCAGTCGGATCAGGCGCGGGATCGCCTCGCGCGGATACATCCATTGCCCGCGAATGGCGACATTGTTTCGCATGATCCAGGGATAGGGCAGTTCGAGGCCGGGACCTCCCGCCATGCCGACGCCGCCCATCAGCACCACCCGGCCGTTCTGCCGAACCGTAAGAACAGCGGCGCGAACCTGCGCCGGCGACGCGGCGGGAGGCAGGATATCGAAGACACAGTCGACCGGCCCGGGTGCCGCCTCGAGGATAGCGGCGCGGTCCGCCGTCTCCTCGCCTGTCATGACGACCGGCCTGACCCGCGAACCGTATCGGCTCGCCAGCGCCTCGAGCACGCTTTCGTTTCGACCCGTGGCGATGATGCAGCCAGCGCCCATCGCCGCCGCAAGCTCGACCGCCGCGCTACCGAACCTGCCGGTGGCGCCGTTCACAACAAGCGTCTCTCCCGCCTTCACATCGATCGCGAGCAGGCCGCCGAACGGCACGAGCAGGGCGCCGATCCTGCACCAGTATTTCGCAGAGGATCGTTCGATGGCTTCGATGCGGAACACATTTTCCGTCGGCGTGCGGAGCCGCTCTGCATAGGAACCGTCATGATGGCGCCGCTGCAGGCGCATGCCGCCCTCGCTTCCGGCGGTAAGGCCCTGCAGGATGATGTCGGGCGACAGGACGTCGTCGCGCGAGCGCACGGTCGGGTCGCAATACACCCAGTCGCCGACCGCCAACTTTGTCGCGTCGGGCCCGATGGCCGCGATCCGGCCGAATCCTCCCGGACCGGGAACTATGGGCAGTTCGAGGAGATAGCCGCGCGCGCCACTGTAGACTTCCGCGGAATAGGCGAGCACGCCCGCGGCGGCCATCTCCACCAGAACTTCTCCGGTTCCTGCCGGCGGTTCCGGCATGTCTTCGACTTCAAGCGGCTGGCCAAAGGCCTTGAGCACGGCGGCTTTCATGGCGGCGATCCTTCATCGGTGGTTAGGAGGCGCCATCTACGCAACCTTGTACCAGCGGCGGAAGGACTGGTATTATCCTGGGACTGGCAATCCCATGACCGGCATTTTCTGGAGGCCGCGATGACCCAGACCAGGCAGAAGGCGCTTGCCGACTTCCTTCGCTCGCGGCGGGCCCGCCTGACGCCGGCCGATGTCGGGCTTCCCGCAACCACCCGCCGCCTCACCGCGGGGCTGCGCCGCGAGGAAGTGGCCCAACTCGCAGGGATAAGCGTGGACTGGTACATTCGCCTGGAACAGGGGCGGCCGGTCAGTCCCTCGCTCACCACCATCGAGGCGCTGGCGCGCGCCTTACGCCTCGACCGCACGGAACTTGCGCATTTGCGGGCGCTCGCCCAGCCGCCCGACCGGCGTCTGTTTGAACCCGAAACCGTGCCGCCAACCGTCCGGCGAATCGTCGAGAGCCTTGACCAGCCGGCCTATCTGACCGGCCGGCGCTGGGACATCCTCGCCTGGAACGCGGCCGCCGACGCGATTTTCGGCTTTGGCCAACTTCCCGAGAGCGATCGCAACAGCCTCGTTTCGATGCTGACGAGCGAACGGGCGCGGCGCCTGTACGGCTCCGGCTGGGCCGATGAAGCGCGACGCATGGTCGCCCAGTTTCGCCGCTCGCACGATCTTTGGGCGGGCGATCCCTCCTTCATCGCCCTGCTTGAACGATTGCGGGGCGGTTGCCCCGAATTTTCCGGCTGGTGGGAGACGCACGACATCCGCGACGGCGCCGGCGGGGTAAAGCGCGTCGCCCATCCCGTGCTGGGAGCGATCGATCTGCAGTTCGCCAGCTTTCAGGCCAATGACGATCCAGCCCTGAAACTGGTGATCTTCAACGTGACCGTCGCAGACGAAGAATAGGCGAATCGGACGCAACCGCGCCGCCGGCGGAATGCGGAGCGCGTAGAACCAGCGCGCATAGATCGCGCGACTGCATCGGATCGGAAATTTCCTGGAAATTGGAGCGGGCGATGGGATTCGAACCCACGACCCCAACCTTGGCAAGGTTGTGCTCTACCCCTGAGCTACGCCCGCTCACTGCCGCGCATTCCCTCGGGAACCCGCGTCGGCGCGCGTTTGTATGGCGCAAGGCATTGGCGATTGCAACAGGAATCTTGGCCCGAATTTCCCGCTTTGCCCGTTGCGGCGGTTGATCGCGCCAGAGCGAACCAATACAGCTTCGCGATCAGCGGCGCTCGACGCCCGCCGGCCAGCAATCATGCAGGGAATCTGCGACATGCCCGCAACGCCCCCCGCGACGCCCAAAGACCTGTTCGACCTGCTCGACCGCCTCGCCATTGCGGTCGTCACGCATGAGCACGAAGCGTTCTACACGGTGGAGGACGGCCGCGAGGTCAAGGACCGCATCCCCGGCGGCCACACCAAGAACCTGTTCGTCAAGGACAAGAAGGACAATTACTTCCTGATCGTCGCCGAGGGCGATGCGCGCATTCCGATGAACGCTGTCCATACGCTGATCGGCGCGCGCAGCCGGCTCTCCTTCGCCAATGCCGAGCGCCTGATGGAATTCCTCGGCGTCGAGCCCGGATCGGTAACGGCCTTTTCGGTGATGAACGACACGGACAACCGGGTGAAGGTGGTGATCGACGAATCGCTGCTGGAGCATGATCCGATCAATTGCCATCCATTGACGAACACCATGACGACCACCATTTCGAGGGAGAATTTGCTGCAATTCCTCGATCATGTCGGCCATGCCCCGCTCGTTGTGGCGCTTTCCGAAAGCCAGGCGCCCGCGGATGGCGCGTAGGCGCACACATTCGAAGATGCAGCTAACGGCAGGGACGGGAGAAATCGATGAGTGCTGACGAATTCATGATCTCACAGCCTTCGGCGCAGTTCGGCGGCGGGTGGGGAGCATCGGCCAGTGGCGGGGTCAACGGCGGCGCGCCCGAGCCGGTCAAGGATATCACCACGGCGCAATTCATGAGCGAGGTGATCGAGGAATCGAAGAACCGGCCGGTGGTTGTCGATTTCTGGGCGCCCTGGTGCGGACCGTGCAAGCAGCTTGCCCCGACGCTGGAAAAATCGGTGCGCGAGACCCGCGGCGCGGTCAAGCTCGTCAAGATGAACATTGACGATCATCCCGAGGTCGCCGGCCAGATGGGCATCCAGTCGATCCCGGCAGTCGTCGCCTTTGTCGGCGGCCAGCCGAAGGACGCCTTCATGGGCGTGCGTCCGGAAGGCGAGATCAAGCGTTTCCTCGAAAAGCTGGCCGGGCCGACCGGCCCGTCGGAGATCGACCTGGCGCTCGAGGAAGCCGAGAAGCTGGCGTCGGAAGGGGCTGCCTCGCAGGCCGCCAATCTGTTTGCCGCAATTCTGCAGCGCGAACCGGAGAATGTCGCGGCCCTCGCAGGCCTCGGGGCGCTGTACCTGGAAATGGGCGAGATCGAGCAGGCGCGCGGAATGCTCTCCGCGATTCCCGCCGGATCGGCAAACGATCCGAAGGCCGTCTCGCTTCGCGCCGCCATCGAGCTTGCCGAACAGGCGGCCAAGCTGGGTGATCCGGCCGAACTCGCCCGTCGCATCGCGGCGGATCCTGCCGATTTCGACGCCCGCTTCGACCTCGCGCTGATTCACAACGCCCGTGGCGACCGGGCGGCGGCCGGCAATGAATTGCTGGAAATCGTGAGCCGCGACCGGACATGGCGCGAAGACGGGGCGCGGGCGCAATTGCTGCAATTCTTCGAGGCCTGGGGCCCGACCGACCCCGCGACGCTCTCGGCGCGGCGTCGGCTTTCCTCGCTGCTGTTCTCTTGAGATTTTCCTGGCGCGACCCAGATTACGGTTCGGCAAGGGAGTAATCACATGAAGGCAGGCAACGCCACCTATCTGAAGCCCGGACACATTCCCACGATTGTGCCGGTCTTTCCGCTATCCGGCGCGCTGCTCCTTCCCGGCGGGCAGATGCCGCTGAACATCTTCGAGCCGCGCTATGTGGCGATGATCGACGATGCGCTGTGCGGCGACCGGGTGATCGCCATGGTGCAGCCGCGCACCGCAGTCGCCAACGGCGAGGTGGAAGCCGAGGACGGCGACGAACCCTTGTGCGAGGTCGGCTGCCTGGGGCGCATCACCGCCTTTCAGGAGAGCGGGGACGGGCGCTACTCGGTCAACCTGACCGGGATATGCCGCTACCGCATCCTCTCTGAGGCCTCGCCGAAATCGGGCTATCGGCGCTGCGAAATCGCCGTCTTCGCCTCGGAACTGACCGACAATGACGACGAGGCGGAGGTCGACCGCGAAGCCTTGCTGGAGACCTTCCGCAAATATCTCAAGGCGAACGAGATGGAAGCCGACTGGAACAGCATCCGCCGCGCTTCCAACAGCACGCTCGTCACCGCGCTGTGCATGATGAGCCCCTATGGCCCGGCTGAAAAGCAGGCCCTGCTGGAGGCCGGCGATCTGAAGACCCGCGCCGAGACGCTGATCGCCATCACCGAGATCGCGCTGGCGCGGGCCTCGGCCGATCCCGGCGCCGGATTGCAATAGGGGGCAAGGCGATCCCCTTGAAGCAGCGACAGAACGAAGAAGGCGCCGTCGATCCCAAATTGCTGGAGTTCCTGGTGTGCCCGGTGAGCGGGGCGACGCTTTCCCACGACGCAGAGCGCCAGGAACTGGTCTCCCGCGCCACGGGCCTCGCCTTCCCGATCCGGGGCGGCATTCCGATCATGCTGGCCTCGGAGGCCCGCAAACTGGAGCCGGACGAACTCCCGCAGGGCTGATTCGGCTCAGATCGCCTCGCCCGACAGGAGCCTGGGCGCGTGCGAATCGAAGCCGGCCGCATGGCCGATGAAGGCGCGCTTCAACCTCGGCAGGCGATCCACCAGCGAAAGCCCGAAATCGCGGGCGGCGCGCACCGGCGCAAGATCGTTGGAAAACAGCCGGTTGAGCACATCCGTGGTCACGCCCATGCGCACGGTGTCGAAGCGCCGCCAGCGCTCATAGCGCTCCAGCACGGTCTTCGATCCGAAATCCAGCCCCAGCCGGTCGGCCTCCACGACGGTCTGGGCGAGCGCCGCGGCGTCCTTGAAGCCCAGATTGAGCCCCTGCCCGGCGATCGGGTGGATGCCATGGGCGGCGTCCCCGACCAGCGCGAAGCGATCCTGCACATAGTCGCGCGCCAGCGTCAGCCCCAGCGGGAACGCCTTTCGCGGCCCCTCGGCCTCGATCTCGCCCAGCCGGTGGCCGAAGCGGCGCTCCAGCTCCAGCGCGAACATGAAATCGTCCATCGCCAGCAGCCGCTTCGCGTCCGCCGTGCGCTCCGTCCACACCAGCGAGGACCGGTTGCCCTTGAGCGGCAGGATGGCGAACGGGCCGGCTGGCAGGAAATGCTCCTCCGCCCTGCCGCCATGTTCCCGCTCATGGCGCACGGTCACGACGATTCCCATCTGGTCGTACGGCCAGTGGACGGTGCGGATGCCGGCGAGCTCGCGCAGGGCGGAACGAACGCCGTCGGCCGCGACCAGCAGCCGGGCATTGCGGACGGCGCCCGAGGCGAGCGTGACGCGAATGCCGGCTTCGCCGCGCTCGAAATCGCTGACCCTGTCGCCATTCACCAGTTCGACGCCCCGTTCCAGCGCCTTGTCGCGCAGCGCGCCGACCAGGTCGCGATTGGCCAGCATGTGCGCGAACGGGCCGTCGCCCTTCTCGCCCTCAAAGGTCAGGTAGACCGGGCGCACCGCATCGGCGAGCCGGCTGTCGGTGACGATCATCTCATTGATCGGCTGGGCCAGCGGCGCGAGGCGATCCCAGATCCCCAGGCTGCCGAGCATGCGCACGGCCGCCGCGGCGATGGCCGAGGCGCGGGTATCGCCCGAAAGCGCCTCGATGGGCGCCGCGTCATAGACCGTGACCTTGAGGTGCGGGGCGGCGGTGGCGATGGCGAGCGCGGTCGACAGGCCCACATAGCCCCCGCCAGCGATCACGATGTCGCAACCCGCGGTCGTATCCGGACGCTCCCCGGCCTGCCGCAATTCTTCCGATTCCTCGATCCCTGCCATGATCCGTTCCTCGTTCTCGCCCGGCGCCGGCCTTCTGCCGGCGGTGCTGCCCGAAGCGCGCGTTGCGTCTTTCAGGCGGTCATGCTTTAGCATGAAGCGCCATGCGCAACCACTGCAGGCGCGCTCCCACTTCGTCGCAAGCCCGCAACCTTTCAAGGACGCCCGGATGTCGAAGGCCGTCGCCCAACTTCTCGAAACCCTTGATCTGGAGCCTCTTGAGCAGAATCTGTTTCGCGGCGTCAGCCCTCAGGTAGGCTGGCAGCGCGTCTTCGGCGGGCAGGTCGTGGGCCAGTCGCTGGTCGCGGCCCAGCGCACCGTCGAGGCGGAGCGCAAGGTGCACTCCCTGCACGGCTATTTCCTGCGGCCGGGCGACCCGTCCGTCCCGATCATCTACGAGGTGGATCGCATTCGCGACGGCGGCAGGTTCGCCACCCGCCGCGTCGTGGCGATCCAGCACGGCCAGGCGATCTTTTCCATGTCCGCCTCGTTCCAGATCCCCGAGGCCGGACTTGAGCACACACTGCAGATGCCGGCCGTGCCGGGCCCGGACGAGCTGCCCGACAGCCACGAACTCGCCGAGCGCTATTTCGACCGCGCCCCGGAAAATGTCCGACGCTACTGGAAGCGCGAGCGGCCGATCGAATTGAAGGTCGTCGACCCGACGCACTATTTTTCCGATGAGAAGCTCGATCCCGTCCAGATGGTCTGGATCCGCGCCGCCGGACCGCTGCCGGAGGACGCGACCATCCACCAGGCCGTGCTGGCCTATGCTTCCGACCTCACCCTGATCGACACCTGCCTGTTTCCGCATGGCGTCTCGATCTTCGACGCCCGGCTGCAGGCAGCCAGCCTCGACCACGCCATGTGGTTTCATCGTCCGTTCGATTTCACCCAATGGCATCTCTACGCACAGGACAGCCCGATGGCTTCCGGTGGGCGCGGCCTCAATCGCGGCGCCGTATATACCCTTGCCGGCGAATTGGTGGCTTCCTGCGCGCAGGAAGGTCTGGTCCGGCTGCGCGCGCCGATGTCGCGAAACTAAGCAGCGCGCTGCAATCGACTGCCTAAGCGCGATTCACGCCGATGAAAAGTTGTGCAAATTTCCATTTTTGCCTATTTTTATATCACGCACCCGCAGCAATTTGATTCCTTCCGGCGCGAATCTCAAAAGATTCGGTTTGTAATCAAGTTCTTGCGGGAAATCGGAGCGGTTGGCACGGCCCTTGAATCCCTGATGTACGGCCGCGCCGGGATCTTGGGCTCCCGGCCTCCAACCGGAAACGGGAACGCAGCAAGCGTTCCGCAGAACAAACGGGTGATTGAATGAAAATCGTCATGGCTGTCATCAAGCCGTTCAAGCTGGACGAGGTGCGCGAGGCCCTCACAGCCATCGGCATCGAGGGACTGACTGTAACCGAGGTCAAGGGTTACGGCCGGCAGAAGGGGCACACCGAGATCTATCGCGGGACCGAGTATACGGTCGCCTTCCTCCCGAAATTGAAGATCGAAGTCGCTGTAAACGCCGACATGGCCGAGAAGGCGGTCGAGGCGATCGCATCTGCGGCAAAGACGGGTCAGATCGGCGACGGCAAGATCTTCGTGTTCGCGATCGAGCACGCGGTTCGCATCCGCACCGGCGAGACCAATGCAGACGCGCTCTGAGCGCCAGAACCAGGGATTACCGCACATGTATAACCGACTGATGAAAACCGCACTGGCTTCTGGCCTTGCAACGGCGCTGATGAGCGTCGCGGCCTTTGCACAAGAGACGGCGGCGCCGGCCGCTGAGGCGGCCGCCCCGACCATCGACAAGGGCGATACCGCCTTCATGATGATCGCCACCGTACTCGTCCTGTTCATGATCCTGCCCGGCCTGGCGCTGTTTTATGGCGGTCTGGTCCGCGCCAAGAACATGCTTTCCGTGCTGATGCAGTGCACGATGATCACCGCCATCGTCATGGTGATCTGGGTGCTCTATGGCTATTCCTTCTCCTTTGGCGGCGGAACCAGCCCCTATTGGGGTGGCATGGCGAAGGTCTTCCTTTCCGGTGTATCGCTGGATTCGACCGCGGCCACCTTCACCGATGGCGTCGTCCTGCCGGAATATGTGTTCATCTGCTTCCAGATGACCTTCGCGGCAATCACCCCGGCCCTGATCGTCGGCGCCTTCGTCGAGCGCATCAAGTTCTCGGCCGTGGTGCTCTTCGTGATCATCTGGGTCACCTTCGCCTATTTCCCGATCGCCCACATGGTCTGGGACGGCGCGGGCCTGATCTTCAACATGGGCGCGCTTGACTTCGCCGGCGGCACGGTCGTTCACATCAATGCGGGCATCGCAGCCTTGTGCGCCTCCATCATGATCGGAAAGCGCATCGGCCTGGGCCGCGACATCATGGCTCCGCACTCCATGACGCTGACCATGGTCGGCGCCTCGATGCTGTGGGTCGGCTGGTTCGGCTTCAACGCCGGCTCAAACCTCGAGGCAACGGCCGGCGCAACGCTCGCGATGATCAACACCTTCACCGCAACGGCCGGCGCGATCATCGCCTGGTCGGCGATCGAATCGGTCATGCGCGGCAAGGCCTCCATGCTGGGCGCGGCTTCCGGCCTGGTTGCCGGTCTCGTCGCGGTCACCCCGGCGGCGGGCAGTGTCGGTCCGGTCGGCGCCATCGTGCTCGGCGCCATTGCCAGCGCGATCTGCTACTTCTTCGTGGCGGTCGTGAAGGAGAAGTTCGGCTATGACGACAGCCTGGACGTCTTCGGCATCCATGGCGTCGGCGGCATCGTCGGCGCGGTTGGAACCGGCATCTTCACCGCTCCCTTGCTGGGCGGCACCGGCGCGGAGGACTATTCCATGGCTGGCCAGACCATGACGCA
>JAUIBM010000639.1 GCA_030428345.1 Alphaproteobacteria bacterium
CGGGATGGGCGCTGATACCCGCCTGGCTGCAGGCAAAGCGCGGCAGCCACATTGTCATCACCACCATCATGTTCAATTTCATCGCGGCGGCGGTGATGACCTGGCTGCTTGCCGGATTGCTCAAGCCCGCAGGCTCAATGGCCCCGGAAACGCGCACCTTCCTGGAGGGTGCGCACCTGCCCAAGCTCGGCTGGCTCCTGAAGAGCGTCGGGCTGAACATTTCCAGCGCGCCGCTCAATGTTTCCTTTCTGATCGCGCTCCTGGCCTGCCTGCTGGTCTGGCTGCTGATCTGGCGCACCCGTTTCGGCTATGAGGTGCGCACCACCGGCCTCAATCCCACCGCGGCGGTCTATGCCGGCATCCCGCAGGCGCGCACCATCGTTGTCGCCATGCTGATTTCCGGCGGCCTTGCCGGCATGATGGCGCTCAACCCGATCATGGGCGATCAGCACCGGCTCAATCTCGACTTCGTCGCCGAGGCGGGCTTCGTCGGCATCGCCTTGGCGCTGATGGGGCGCAACCATCCCGTCGGCATCATCTTCGCCTCCATCCTGTTCGGCATGCTCTATCAGGGTGGGGCGGAACTGGCCTTCGACATGCCCCGCATCTCGCGCGACATGATCGTCGTCATCCAGGGCCTGGTGATCCTGTTCGCCGGGGCGCTGGAGCACATGTTCCGGCCGGCCATGATGCGCTATTTCGTTTCGCCGGGCCGCAAGGGCGGGGCTATCCAGGGCGCGGGAGCGGCATGATGGATTTCAACACGCTCCTCCAGATCCTCGATTCCACGGTGCGCCTGTCGACGCCGCTGCTGCTGGCCGCGCTTGCCGGACTGTATTCCGAGCGCTCCGGCATTTTCGATATCGGGCTGGAGGGCAAGATGCTGGGCGCGGCGTTCGCCGCCGGGGCCGCCGCCTATGTCTTCCACTCGGCCTGGATCGGCCTGTTCTTCGGCGTCGCCGTCGCGGTCGGCCTCAGCCTGGTGCACGGTTTCGCGTCGATCACGGCGCGCGGCAACCAGATCGTCTCCGGCGTCGCCATCAACTTCGTCGCGGCCGGCGTCACGGCCATTCTCGGGGCAAGCTGGTTCAACCAGGGCGGCCGCACCCCGCAACTGGCGCCTGGCGAACGCTTCGCGCCGATCGACCTTCCGGGCAGCGAGGCGCTGGCCGGCATACCGGTCCTGGGACCGATCTGGAGCGAACTCGTTTCGGGCCACAACCTGCTGGTCTATTTCGCGATCGTCATGGTGCCGGTTACCTGGTGGGTGCTGTTCAGGACGCGGTTCGGCCTGCGCCTTCGCGCCGTCGGCGAGAATCCGGCCGCCGTCGACACGGCGGGCATATCGGTCGTGCTGCTGCGCTATGAGGCGGTGATCATATGCGGCATGCTGTGCGGCGTCGCAGGCAGCTACCTGGCCATCGCCCAGTCGGCGGGCTTCGTGAAGGGCATGACAGCCGGGCGCGGCTTCATCGCGCTTGCCGCGCTGATCTTCGCCAAATGGCGGCCGGTGCCGGCGCTGTTCGCCTGCCTGCTCTTCGGCTTTCTCGACGCGGTGGCGATCCGCCTGCAAGGGGTCGAACTGCCCGTCATCGGCGTCCTTCCCGTAGCATTGATGCAGGCGCTGCCCTATGTGCTGACGGTGATCCTGCTTGCCGGCTTCATCGGCAAGGCCATTCCGCCGCGCGCCGGCGGTGTGCCCTATGTGAAGGAAAGATAGACCGTGGCAACAGACCTCTTTCGCCAGGCCGTCGCAGCGATGGCCAAGGCGCATGTGCCCTATTCGAAATTTCCGGTCGGCGTGGCGAGCCTGACCGCCGATGGGCGCACCTATTCCGGCTGCAATGTCGAGAACGCGGCCTTCCCCGAAGGCTGGTGCGCTGAAACCTCGGCGATCGCGGCGATGGTCTCCTCTGGCGCGACCGGCAGCGGGCGGAAG
>JAUIBM010000640.1 GCA_030428345.1 Alphaproteobacteria bacterium
ACCGCTTCACCATCGTCATCGATCCGGGCCATGGCGGCATCGATGGAGGCGCTGCCGGACGCAATGGAACGCTGGAGAAGGACCTGACGCTCGACGTCGCCAAGCGGATTGCCGCCGATCTGGAAAAGGCCGGCCCCTTCGATGTGTCGCTCACACGCACCGAGGACGTGTTTGTTTCCCTGCGCGACAGGGTTGCCTTCGCCCGGCGCAAGAACGCGGATCTGGTCATCTCGGTTCATGCCGATTCGCTACGCCAGAAGAGCGTTCGGGGGGCTTCGATCTATACGCTGTCGCGCGACGCCTCGGACGCGCTGGCCCATGAACTGGCCGAATCGGAAAACATGGCCGACGTCGCCGCGGGTCTCGAAAGCCCGGACGAAACCGACGCGGTGACGGACATTCTTGCGGAACTGACGGCGCGTGAGACCAGCGTTTTCTCGCGCTCCTTCTCCACAACCCTGGTCAATCTGCTTGCGCGCGAAGTGCAGTTGATCAAGAACCCGCAGCGTTCTGCCTCCTTTGCCGTGCTGAAGGCCCCGGAAATTCCGGGTGTGTTGCTCGAAATGGGCTACCTTTCGAACCTGGAGGATGAAAAGCTTCTGAACGATCCGCAGTGGCGCGAATCAGTGGCCGATCGTATCGTTAGCGCCGTGAAGACCTTCTTCGAGCCGCGTCGGCAATCGGCGCGCTGAGCACTGTTGCTTGGAAAACGCACTCATGGTGCGAATATTCCTTGTTCTTGCCTCCCGGAATGGCCATGCCCCTCAAGGTGACATAATTTCCCCGCATTGATTGGGGTCATTCGGGCAACGGTCGGCGCCATGGCTTGGCAGGCGCGGCGCACGGTATTGGGGACCCTGGACTGGCGCGCTTCAGGCGTCCCAACAGCGGGCGAACGGATCCGGGGCAAGACAGTTCCTGCCGGGCGCATAACGGGATTTGCGGTATGATATTGCGATTAATCGGCTACCTGCTTGGCATCGGAATGCTGTTGGCGATCGTGGTCGCCGGCGGCGTTGCCTGGTATGTGAACGATCTGTCGAAGGACTTGCCGAGCCACGAGGCGCTCAATTCCTATGAACCGCCGGTGACGACCCGCATCCATGCTTCCGATGGCTCGCTGATGGCGGAATACGCCCGCGAGCGCCGGCTCTACCTGCCGATTCAGGCAATTCCGGAACTGGTCAAGCAGGCCTTCATCTCCGCCGAGGACAAGAATTTCTATTCCCATCCCGGCGTTGACTTCATGGCGCTTGCCCGCGCGATGGTCACCAA
The DNA here is from genome assembly GCA_030428345.1 of Alphaproteobacteria bacterium. Classification (GTDB taxonomy): domain Bacteria; phylum Pseudomonadota; class Alphaproteobacteria; order Rhizobiales; family Rhizobiaceae; genus BOKV01. The sequence goes on from JAUIBM010000640.1 coordinate 1,276, forward strand.
TCTGCGCAATTACGGCTCCAATCGCCGCCAGATCGGCGCGTCGACCATCACCCAGCAGGTCGCCAAGAACTTCCTGCTCTCCAACGAACGGTCCATTGATCGAAAGATCAAGGAAGCCATTCTGGCGATGCGCATCGAACAGGCCTATTCCAAGAATCGCATTCTGGAACTCTATCTCAACGAGATCTTCCTGGGGCTTGGCGCCTATGGCGTCGCCGGCGCTTCGCTGACCTATTTCGACAAGGAAGTCCACGAACTGAACCTGGAAGAGGCCGCTTATCTGGCTTCGCTTCCCAAGGGACCGAACAATTATCACCCGTTCAATCACACCAAGGAAGCGATCGAGCGCCGCAACTGGGTCATCGACCGGATGGTCGCCAACGGATATGTCAGCTTCGACGAAGGCGAGGCCGCCAAGAAAAAGCCGCTGGGCGTCAATCCCCGTCGCCGCACCAACTATCTCTTCGCGGCAGAGTACTTCTCCGAGGAGGTTCGCCGCGAGATCGTGGATCGCTATGGCGAGGACGCCCTTTATGAGGGCGGCCTGTCGATCCGCACCGCTCTCGATCCGCAATTGCAGGTTCTTGCCCGCGCTGCCCTGCAAAAAGGGCTGGTCAATTATGACGAGGAACATGGTTGGCGCGGTGCGCAGAAGCATTTCG